>NZ_JAGWCX010000025.1:0-51198 GCF_020657775.1 Clostridioides sp. ZZV14-6345
AGATTTTTGGTCCAACAATTGGGGTGCAGTACATTATCTATTTTGAGACAGCCCCTTCTGTTAAATTTATATTTCTAGAATTTATGTTTTTTATTTATACAACATTAACATTAATTTTGGGAAAAATATACTTTCTGCCAACATCAAAATAAATGTGTTTTTAAAGCACGATTTGTTTTGAATTTTCACGTATATCTACTTCTATGACTTTTTCTATTGTATCGCCTCTAAAACCTAATAAATTACTCGTCAAGTTTGCAGTGGAACAAGAATGATTAGGTATAATTCTTATTCTATCACCAATTTTTATATCAGTTTCATCATTTACTTTAATTTTTCCAACTTCTTCTGAAAGTGAATCAATAGTAAGTTCTGGATGTCCACAAACTCTACCATAGCCAATAATACTACTATTTCCATGTGCACCTTTATCAAGTCCAAGGCATTTACTTCCACAATCAATTAAATAGTATCCACTGCTATTTTTTGAGATTACAGTGCACACAACTGTAAGAGCACACATATCTTCAGTAGCACAACCTAGACCTATCTGTATAGCATCATAGTATACATAGTTTCCAGGTCTTACAGCAGTTATTGTTTTAGAAGCAGCTTCAGCCTCAACTGTTGGAGTACTACCAGAAGCTACTATTTCTATATTGAATCCATTATCAGTTAGAACTTTGTATGCTTTTTCCATAGAAGAATCTTCTTGAATACAAACATCTGGAACTCCTTCATGGGAACTACAACCATACACTTGACCTGGATGTGAACTTATACCAACAATTTTGATATTTTCCAGTTTTGAAATTTCAGTAGCAAGTTCAACTACTTTTTCTGGCTCAACTCCAAAACGATGTAAGCCACAATCAACAATAATAAGCAATTTACATTCAATTTTAGCTTTAGCAAAAGCTTCACTGTAAGCTTTTGCACATTCTATATTGTCTGTAGCACAGATTAAATTTATTTTTGATGCCATAACCACAATTCTATTTATGTTTACCTCTCCCATGTAAGGATAAGCCAACATAATATCTTCAAAGCCTGCTTTTATCAAAGATTCAGCTTCATCAAGTGTTCCAACTAGAAATCCGTCAGCACCTGCATTTTTTTGAAGTCTTGCGATATATGTACTCTTATGTGTCTTGAGCATAGGCCAAAGTTGTTTATTATTCTTTGTACAAATTTGTTGAACTGTATCGATATTCTTTTCTAACTGGTCTAAATCTAACAAAAAACTTGGAGTAGCAATTTCTGAAATTTTCATGTCATTTACCACCTTTCAACAAAAGTAAAATTAGTTATAAGTATTAAAGTTATTATATTAATAATATCAACTCTATAATATTAATAGCTTATAATTATATTATAAAACCAGTGTGGATTGAGAGCAATGTTTATTTAGATTAATTAGAATTTTCAATAAATTACTGTGATTTTAAATTATTTCTACAATATATTTTTAATTTCATACGAATTTTATTTTAATTAGTTTAAGGATGTATTAATAGGGTATCATTGAATGAGTAAAAAAGTGATGTTTAAATAGAATAATCAGACTATAAATATTGGAGGTAGTAAACATGAGAAAAGTAGTACTTTACATTTCAATGAGTTTAGATGGTTATATAGCCGAGGAAAATGGTAGTGTAAGTTTTTTAGATGAAATATCTTCAGATTTTAAAAATGAACAGGAAGAAGATTATAATACTTTTTATGATACAGTTGATACTATTATTATGGGAAACTCTACATATACACAGGTTGTAAATGAATTAAGCCCAAATGAATGGTACTACAAAGGTAAGGAGTGTTATGTATACTCAAATACAGTTAGCGGGATAACTGAAAATGTAAAGTATACGAATTTAGAACCTAAAAAATTAATTGAACAAATTGGAAAAGAGAAGGATAAAAAAGATATTTGGATAGTTGGGGGAGGTGATATAGTAAAATTATTTATGAAAGAGAACCTAATTGATGATTATTATATATATATATTGCCAATAATATTGGGGAGAGGAATTCCACTATTTAAGTCTAGTATAGACAAGACTAATTTGAATTTTAAGAAAACTAGTAATATTGGAGAACTTGTAAAATTGGAATACAGTAAAAAATAAAGAGAGAGTATATGACAATTTGTTGCAACGTTATGAAATAAATCATTTAAAAGGCTTTTGGATATATGAATTGACATTACTTGTCAAATATGTTAACATATAAACGACTTATCGGAGGGTGTATTAAAAAGAATATGCTGGAGAAGAGAGTGCGTTAACTCTTTTCTCCTTTTTTTATAAAATCAAGTATTTATAAATTTGGTATTATTATATAATTACACTATCTAAAAAATTAAGAAAGGAGAAAAATATGAAATTAATTTTAAGTTATTTAAAGAATTACAAGTTATTAATAGTATTAAATATACTGGCTATATTTAGTTTTGCATTAGTTGAGTTGGGTATTCCAACCATAATAGCTAAAATAATTGATAATGGTATTGCAAATCAAAATATAGCTTACATAAAACAAATGGGAATAGTGATTGTTATTATTTCTATTATAGGGGTTGTAGGTAGTATATTGTTGGGTTATTGCTCTGCAAAGGTGTCAACAAGTGTAACTAGGGATATAAGAAATGATATATTTGAAAAATCTCAAGAATTTTCACATACTGAATATAATAAGTTTGGAATTTCTTCAATGATTACAAGAACGACAAATGATGCATTTCAAATTCAGCAATTCGTGAATATACTACTAAGGACTGCTTTATTAACTCCAGTTATGTTTATCGTAAGTATAATAATGACAATTAGAACAAGTGTGGAACTTTCTGTAGTATTGGCTATATCAGTACCTTTTATAATTGTTGGAGTAGCAATAATAGCGAAAGTTTCTCAGGCAATATCTTCAAAACAACAAAAAGGACTAGATAAATTAAACCTTATATCAAGAGAAAATTTAACTGGAATAAGAGTAATTAGAGCTTTTGGAAATGATGATTATGAAACTGAAAGATTTGAAAAAACAAATATATATTATGCTAATGTTTCTAAGAAATTATTTAAGCTTATGTCAATTACTCAACCAGCGTTCTTTTTACTATTGAATATAGCTGTTTTGGCTGTATTTTGGATTTCAAGTGAGAAGATAAATATTGGAGAACTTCAAGTTGGACAGTTGGTTGCATTTTTGGAATATCTTTTCCATGCTATGTTTTCGATTATGCTTTTTTCAATGGTGTTTATTATGTATCCTAGAGCAGAGGTATCTGCAAATAGAATAAAGGAGCTTTTAAATGAAGAACCATTGATAAAAAATCCTGAAAATGGAATTAAAGAGACTGAAAATAAGGGTATCATAGAATTTGATGATGTAACTTTTACTTATCCAGATGGAGAAGCTTCTGTACTTAAGGATATTTCATTTACTGCAAAGACAGGTGAAACAGTTGCCTTTATAGGAAGTACTGGTAGTGGAAAAAGTACTCTGATTAACTTAATACCTAGATTTTATGATGTAACAGAAGGTAGTATTAGGATAAATGGAGTAGATATAAGAGACTATGATTTGAAATCTTTAAGAAAAAAGATAGGATTCATACCTCAAAAATCACTGCTTTTTACTGGTAGCATAGCAAATAATATTAGATTTGGTAAACATAAGGCAGGAGAATCAGAATTAGAATATTCCGCAAAAGTTGCACAAGCATATGAGTTTATATCAAAAAAACCTAGAAAGTTTGATGAGCTAATTAGTGAAGGTGGAGCAAATGTGTCCGGAGGTCAAAAACAAAGACTTTCTATTGCAAGGGCTATTATAAGAAGACCTGAAATATATATTTTTGATGATAGTTTTTCTGCACTTGACTTTAAAACTGATGCAATACTTCGTGCTAAATTGAAAAAAGAAACAAAAGATGCAATTGTATTGATTGTTGCACAGAGAATAAGTTCAATTATTGATGCTGATAAGATTATAGTACTCAATGAAGGACAAGTTGTTGGGATGGGAACTCATAAAGAATTATTGAAAAATTGTGAAATATACTATGAAATTGCAACATCTCAGTTGAAAAAGGAGGAGTTGGAATAATGAAAAAGTCTAAAGGTTTTAAGAGAACAATTGGTAGACTTCTTCCATTTGTAAAGAAATATAAATTTTCCTTTATTATAGCTATTATATGTATAATTTCAGCAGCTACTATGAATGCAATTGCTCCTAAGACAGAGGGATTAATAATAACACAGTTGACTAAAGACGTAATTCGTATAGCAAAAGGAGTACCAGGAGCATCTGTAAATTTTAATTATGTAATAAAAATATTGATGATTTTAGCAGGGATATATGTTGCCAATGCAATTTTTACGTATACTTCAAGTTTTCTACTTACAAATGCTATACAAAATACAATGAGAGATTTGAGAAATGAAGTAGAAAATAAAATAAGAAAACTGCCAATTAGTTATTTTGATAGCAATAGTTTTGGAGATGTATTAAGTCGTATATCAAATGATGTAGATACAATATCAAATGCTATGCAACAGAGTTTTATGCAAATTGTAAATTCAATTTTAGTCATAATTTTGGCACTTTCAATGATGTTTACGATTAACACATATATGGCTATTATAGCTCTTTTTATAATTCCGATTAGTTATTTTGTATCTAAGTTTATAGTTAAAAAATCTCAAAACAGATTTTCATTACAACAAAATGCTCTTGGAAAACTGAATGGAAAAGTACAAGAGATGTATACTGGATTTAATGAGATAAAATTATATGGAAAAGAAGAAGATTCTATAAAAGAGTTTAAAAAGGTAAATCAAGAACTTTGTGAAAATGGATTTAAAGCACAATTTATATCAAGTATGATGAATCCTATGGTTTCATTAGTAACTTATTTTGGAATTGCAGCAGTAGCAGTTGTCGGTTCTATATATGCAGTAAGTGGAGGGATAACAGTTGGAAATTTACAAGCCTTTGTACGTTACATATGGCAAATAAATCAGCCTCTTTCACAAATGACTCAGTTATCTACTGTAATACAATCTTCTTTTGCAGCAATAGAACGTGTATTTGAAATTTTAGATGAAGAAGAGGAAATACCTGATGTTGAAAATCCAGTTAAGATAGAAAATGTAAAAGGTAATGTTACATTTGAGCATGTTAATTTTGGATATGGAGAAAATTCAACTTTAATAGAAGATTTAAATGCAGAAATAAAAAGTGGTCAGATGGTAGCTATTGTTGGACCTACTGGAGCAGGTAAAACAACTTTAATAAATTTATTGATGAGGTTTTATGATGTAAAGAAAGGTGCTATTAAAATTGATGGAGTAGACATAAGGGATATGAAACGTAAGGATTTGCGTTCAATGTTTGGTATGGTACTTCAAGATACATGGCTATTTAATGGTACTATTTTTGATAATATAGAATATGGCAGATTTGGAGCTACTAAGGAAGAAATTGTACAAGCAGCGAAAGTAGCAAATGTTCATCACTTTATAACTACTCTTCCTGATGGATACAATATGTTCTTAAATGAAGAAGCATCTAATATATCTTTAGGGGAAAAACAGCTTTTAACTATAGCTAGAGCTTTTATATCAGACCCTTCAATATTGATACTTGATGAAGCTACTAGTTCTGTTGATACTAGACTAGAGCTTATGCTTCAAAAAGCAATGAGAAATCTTATGAATGGTAGAACTAGCTTTGTTATAGCACATAGACTTTCTACAATTCGTAATGCTGACTTAATTTTAGTTATGAATAATGGAAGTATTATAGAGCAAGGAAATCATGATGAACTGATGGAAAAAGGTGGATTTTATGAGAAGCTTTATAACAGTCAATTTGCAGATACCGAATCTGAATAGATAACATAAACTTTTGTATAAAATTTTGTAGCAAATTCAAATATTAATCATATAATTAAAAAGAGTATCAGTAAGTTGTTTTTTTATATATTTACTGATACTCTCTGATTTTAAGACCAAAGGTACTTATTTATAATTGGTACTTATAATTCGCAACTAGTCTTACTATATCTGATAACCAGAATTACAGTACTTTTCTTTTTTACCTTTTTGTTCTCTAACATATAACAATTCGCTTAACTTATCAATGTAATAACAATCATCGCTTATGCGAATTAAACTAGTCAGATAATATCCATCTTTGCTTCTAGGAATTTTTTTATTTATTGCTAAATCAATAGCTGTCTTTGCTGCTTCAAAATGCTTTAAATGTGTATGACCTTCTTCAAAACTCTTTCTAGTATTATAAACTACATAACCTTTTTTAACTTGAAAAACTATAAATTCTTTCTTTTCATATATTTTATTAAACATTCAATCAGCCCTTCTCAAGATAGTTTTATAGCATAACATTAGAAGCTTCTAAAAAATTTTACAAAGAACATAAATATTTTATAAATTATAAATCTAAAACTATAATTCATAAAGATAACCTTCTGATTACTTACATAACAATTCATATAGATTAAAAGTAAATTATCTTTAGGTTAAACAAAAGTAAAATAAAAGACTAGTTATAATATTTATATGAAAAAGTACAAAATATAGTATAAGAATATAGAAAATTTAAATTATTTATTTACAGTTTTTATTTCCATAAGTGTATTTACCTTCAGATACCTTGTCATCATGAAAGTATATTCTTTCACAGCTTTTATCTCCCCATAGAATGTTTTTTGTTATTTTATGAGATGTGTCTCCTGTAAATACTTCAGCCACAGTAGTATCTGTAACATCACAATAAAGAGAAGCTAATTTTTTAAACCAAGGATTTTCCTCAAATCTTAAAAGCCAAGAAGCTCCATAAGGACAATGTAACTCTTCAAATTCAGGAACCCAGCCTAAGAATGGGACATCAGTTGTGCTAATAATATTGTCTGCAATTAATTCATCTCCATTTTCATGAGCCCTTTCTCTCATAGCAATAGCTTTTTCTTCAGACCTTTCAAATAAAACTTTCTTTAATATTTCGATAGTTTTATCTTCACCAAACTCCTCAAATAACACTTTAGAAAAATAAAAATATAAGTCACCAAAATGCTTGCATGCCATACGAACTTCTTCAATAGCATAATCTTTGTCGACAGTTTCATTAGTTACAACATCTTTGTTCAAAAAAATCACTCCTTAGAATAGTATTAGTTACAATATAATTATAGAATATTTTTTATAAATTAGGAAATTAATTTGAGATAGATATATTTTTAATAAATGAAAGTATAATACTAAAATATTTTATTGTTACAAAAATCTTCTAAATTAATGTATTTAGGAGTTTCCATATGAATTAGAGTAGTTCTGCAAATGTCTTCAACACACCCATTTGCAATGTTATTAAAAATATCTGTATGTCCTTTTAATGTTATTTCAAGCCTTCCCTCATGTGACAAGGAATCGAGAGCTAATTTTTTTTATTCTGTACATATAATTGTTAAACATCTTGTCAAATTCAGTATTTTGAGCATATGAAACTATTGTTGTGTGAAATAATGTATCGTATTCTGCAAATGAGTTTAAATTTTTGTCACCTAGTAAAATGTATTTTTGTTTATCTAAAAGATATTTTAGTTTACTTATAGTTTCAACTGCTCTAGTTTCTTTGTATTGACTTGTAATTAAAAAAGTGCAAAACTCTTCTATTGCGGCGCGTATTTGGAATATCTTTTAAAAAATATTCTAAACCTTAATCTTATATATTAGTGTTTTTATTATTGAATTTATGTGATTATTGGGCTATTTATCTTTTTTTATTGATTTAATATTTTCTTTGATTTTATTTAAAATATCTGTATGCTTATTAGAGCTTATATTGGGGAATGCTTTGATTATACGTCTATGAAGTAATTTGTGATTAGACAATAAAGTATTAAGTTTATTTTTAAGCTCGTCAATACGATTTTTAGCATAGCGATAGTTTTCTTTTTCCTTAAGTATTTCAAACCTATCTTCTAAATTCTCAAGTCTATTTTCAACTAAAGATTCAATTTTGTTTTCGATAGTTTCTTGTGTAATAAGCTTGTAGTACTCTTTCTTATCTTTTAATTCCTTAATTATAAGATTGATTTGTTTTAACTTACCATTCAATTGTAAAATTGTATGTACTGTAACCACTAAATCTAAAACAAAATAAACTTCTATAGATATAGCAAGTATAAATAGTACATTTTTAGGTATAGAGTTTATAAAATCAACTACAATAGGATGTACTATAAGCATTACAATTAATGATAATACACCAAACATAAGTGAGTTTTCTAGACAAACTCTTCCATGAATATTAAATCTATGCTTAGAATAATCCCACCAAGTCATATTAAATATTTTTTCTAAAATAAAGCTCGTAAAATACTCCATTATACTAGTTATAATTATACTAAACAAAAATAGTAATGGAATATTGTGTACAAAAGGAGTCAAGGTAGCAACTATTGCTAATGCTCCAAATCCATATATAGGACAAAATGGACCATTTAAAAAACCTCTATTTACAAATTGTTTTTGTAAAACTGAACAATATGTAGTTTCACAACACCATCCTATAAAACTATAAATTACAAAATAAAGAAATTGAATATAAAATGTACTCATAAGCACCTCATTTCTAGTTAATATAATACTATATACTCGATATTTTATTTTTATGATTAATTTACTTAAAATTCAATTTACATATTGATTATACCAATTTATAGAAATTTATCAAATTCAATTACAGTTATAATATTATATATAATTACAATAATGAAGTTTTATTTAAAATAAATAAGGGTGCCAAGTATAATCAAACTAATAGTTGTAGATACTCTACACTATGTTAGTTTAATTACATTTGACACCCTTATATTTACGTTATGACTATTTACATTCGAAGCTAGAACAACATGTTTCAATGTAAAGATTTACTCTATCAGTTTCAGGAGCAACCAATATATTATCAAGTGTACATAAGCTACCATCTTTGTTGTATTTACAATTTTTTACAGTACAAACTAATTCTTCACAATTTCTATGATTAACATTGCTAGATAGATTGCTATAAATAGATTCATCTAAAAATGAACTACAACAAGTATGTCTGTCATTATGAGCTTTTTCACCATTTATAAAAATTTTATCTGCATAACATATATGGCTGTTGTTATGTGAACAGTTAATTACATTACAGTTTATTCTTTCCAAAGTTATTACCTCCTAAACGATTATTTATTATAAATTATGTCCATATAGTTACAAGAATATAACTTTTAAGAGAAAACTACCTTTTAGAAAATATCTATTCTTAGAGCAATTTGAAATATAAATATATTTTCTTCTAAAATTTACCTAAATTGTATAAAAACTTACAGCTTGGAGAAAATAATAGAAAAAGGAGGCGTAATCAATGTTTGAAAAGAAGAAAAAAGAATTATTTCCTTGGAAAATATCTGCCTTAATACTAGTTGGAGTATTTGTATTAAGTAGTGGAGCTTATATAGGGACAAGATTAAAAAACAATGGAGTTCAAACTGGTGAAGTTGTAAGCACTAGTGCGAATATGAATGAAAAATCAAAAGAAGCTTTTGGATTAAATAAAAATTGTGAAGTTTGGCTTCAAAGTGAAGGCGAAAATGAAACTAACTATAAGAGAACACTTACAATGGCTGGGATAGTTCCAGAGTCATTATTAGATAAGACAAAATCAGAAATAGTATCATATTTTAAAAAAGAGTATCCAACTAAAGAAATAAAAATCATGGATAAAAATGAAATCATACTTGTAGAATCTAAATATAATGATAATAAAGATGTACAGGCAATGAATGCTACTATAAAAGGTAAGTATACTATTGAAAATGATAATGGAAACATAGCATTATATAAATATGATAATAGTGGAAGTAAAACACTAGTAGAAAAAACAAAAATAAGAGTAGATTCACTTCCTAAAACAGTTCAAGATGAAATCAAAAAAGGTGTAGTTATGGATACTGAAGAAGAAGCATATTCAAGATTAGAAGATTTTGCAAGTTAATATTAAGTAAATTAATACTAGTTCAAGTTAAATACTAAGTAAGTTAATGTTAAATAATTTAATATTAATAAATTAGTATCAAGATTGTAGTCACATTTAATTCCTATAAAAATACAATAATTTATTTGTAAGAAATATAAAAGTTATATTGAAGTAAAAAGCTTGCTTTAATATAACTTTTTTATTTGATTTTATATTTTACATACACCATTTTATGATTTGTTAATATTATTTATGATATAATAATTTAGAACATAAGTTTTTATGAGAAATACATTTTGGTATTTCTTTTATTTTTAGGGGGAATTTTAAAAAATGATAATATTGGGGATTGACCCAGGTATAGCTATAGTTGGATATGGTATAATTGAATATAAAAATAGTAAATTTAAAGCAATAGATTATGGAGCAGTGACAACACCTGCACATATGAATATATCCAAGAGATTAGAACTTGTATATAAAGGAATTGATACAATAGTAAAGAACTACAATATAGATGAAGTTGGAATGGAAGAATTATTCTTTAATAAGAATGTAAAAACAGCTATAACAGTAGCACAAGCTAGAGGTGTTACTATGCTTGCGTGTGCCCATAATGGTAAGCCTGTATATGAATACACTCCACTTCAAGTAAAACAAGGTGTAGTTGGATATGGAAGAGCAGATAAGGCACAAGTTCAGCAGATGGTAACTTCATTTTTAAGTTTAAAAAAAGTTCCAAAGCCAGATGATGTTGCAGATGCTCTAGCTGTGGCTATTTGCCATGCTCATTCAAACAAACTTGAAAAAACTCTAAAGAATATAGGTGGTAAGTATGTATAGTTATATAAAAGGTACAGTAGAAGAGATTTATATAGACAGTATAGTTGTAGAAAATAATGGGGTAGGATATAAAATAAATGTATCATCCAATACAATAATGAATTTACAAGTGGGAGAAGCCACAAAAATATATACTAAATTAATTGTAAGAGAAGATGATATGAGTCTTTGTGGTTTTGTAAGTAGAGAAGAACTTAAGATGTTTGAACTACTAACATCCGTATCTAAAATAGGACCTAAGGTGGCGCTTTCAATACTATCATTTGCATCACCAGCACAGTTAGGGGCATATATTTTAAGTGAAGACATTGGAAAATTATCCAAAGCTCCTGGTGTTGGTAAAAAGACAGCAGAAAGAATTGTCTTAGAACTTAAGGATAAGGTAGACAAAAATAACATAGAGTTTGAACCAACATTATTGTCACAAAAACCTACCTTGATATCTCAAGATGAGTCTGTAGATGCACTTGTAGCTTTAGGCTATACTTTAGCAGAATCAAAAGAGGCAGTTCAAAAATGTAAAAAAGATGGTATGAATACAGAAGCTATTATAAAGAAAGCACTTACATATATAATGAGTAAATCCTTGAAATAATATCTGGATTTTAAAACAATATTTTAAGGATTTTATGTAAATTTGAAAATATATAAAGTAGATTTTCAAAAGTACGAGAGGAGGGGTATAAATGCAAGGTTTTGAAGATGAAAATAGGATAATAACTTCTACAATGAAAGTGGAAGATATAGATATAGAAAACAGTCTAAGACCAAAAACTTTAGAAGATTATTTAGGTCAAGAAAAATCCAAAGAGCAACTTAGTGTATTTATAGAGGCAGCTAAATCGAGAAATGAGCAGTTAGACCATGTGCTTTTATATGGACCACCAGGTCTTGGAAAAACTACATTAGCCAGTATAATAGCCAATGAGATGGGTGTAAATTTAAGAATTACATCAGGCCCTGCAATAGAAAGAGCTGGAGATTTGGCAGCCATACTTACGAATTTAAGTGAAAATGATGTTTTATTTATAGACGAGATACACAGAATTAACAGGAGTGTTGAAGAAGTTTTGTATCCAGCAATGGAAGATTTTTGTCTAGATATAATAATAGGAAAAGGACCATCTGCAAGAAGCATAAGACTTGACCTTCCTAAATTTACACTTATAGGAGCTACTACAAGAGCTGGTATGCTTACAAATCCACTTAGAGATAGATTTGGTGTTATTTGTAAATTGGATTATTATACAGTTGATGAGCTTTCAAAAATAGTACTTAGGTCATCAAATATTTTAGATGCAGAAATACAGTCTAGTGGTGCATTAGAACTTGCAAAACGTTCAAGGGGAACTCCAAGGATAGCAAATAGATTACTAAAAAGAGTTAGAGATTTTGCACAAGTAAGAGCTGATGGAAAAATAACTGATGAGGTAGCAAAAGATGCTCTAGAACTCTTAGGAGTTGATAGTTTGGGGCTAGATTTTGTAGATGAGAAGCTTCTCATGACTATAATAGAAAAATTTAGAGGAGGACCAGTGGGTCTAGATACATTAGCAGCTTCTATTGGAGAAGATAGAAATACAATAGAAGATGTATATGAGCCATATCTGCTTCAATTAGGATTTATAAATAGAGGACCTAGAGGAAGAGTAGCCATGCCATTAGCATATGAACACTTAAAAATTCCATATACTAATGAAAAATAAAAATAGATTATATAAGTATTTATAAAATAAAATAGTCATTAAATTAAAATATTTCTGAAATGGCTAAAAATTCAAATATATCCACAAAATGGTAATTATATCTGTAGATACTGTGGATAAATACACTTAAAATTGTGTGTACTGCATCTATATATTGTGGATAAGACGTGTATATCGTGGAAAAATATCTATATATTGTGTATGTTAAAAATAGCGATTTCTTGATAGATTATGGTAATATTGTGGAAAATAAGTTGTTTTTTTGATATTATTGTAGCTGGAGAAATTTTAAGAGAGGAAGTTTAACATTGAAAACAAGTGATTTTAAATTTGATTTACCACAGGAACTTATAGCTCAAGTTCCTATAGAAGATAGAGCTAGCTCAAGACTGATGGTATTAGATAAAGAAACAGGAGAGATTGAGCATAAAGTATTTAGAGATATAATAGAATATTTAAATCCAGGGGATTGTTTAGTCTTAAATAATACTAGAGTTATACCAGCTAGACTAATAGGAGAAAAGCTTGAAACTGGAGGTAAAATTGAATTTTTATTATTAAAAAGAACAGAGGAAGATACTTGGCAAGCTCTAGTAAAACCGGGAAAAAGAGCAAAAGTAGGTACTAAATTTTCTTTTGGAAATGGAAAGCTGATTGGAGAAGTTGTAGCTTTATCAGATGAAGGTTCAAGAATTATAAAATTCCATTATGATGGAATTTTTGAAGAAATCTTGGATGAACTTGGGAATATGCCACTACCTCCATATATCACTGCTAGATTAGATGAAAAAGAAAGATACCAGACTGTTTACTCAAAGCATAACGGTTCAGCAGCAGCACCTACAGCAGGGTTACATTTTACAGAAGAGCTGTTAAGTAAAATAAAGGAAAAAGGTGTAGATATAGCCTTTATAACTTTACATGTTGGTTTAGGAACTTTTAGACCAGTAAAAGTAGATGATGTTTTAAATCATAAGATGCATTCAGAATATTATATGGTAAGCCAAGAAGCAGCTGACAAAATAAATAGAGCAAAAGAGAATGGAAATAATGTAATATGTGTTGGAACTACTAGTTGTAGAACTATAGAATCAGCCTGTAATGAAGATGGAAAGATGAAAGAAACTAGTGGATGGACGGAGATATTTATATATCCAGGTTATAAATTTAAAGTTTTAGATAAGCTTATTACTAATTTTCATTTACCAGAATCTACACTAATAATGCTAGTAAGTGCTATTTGTGGAAAGGATAATGTTTTAAATGCATATAATGAGGCAGTAAAAGAGAGATATAGATTCTTCAGTTTTGGAGATGCTATGATTATAAAGTAGGGAGGTAATCGATGCATAGTTTACAAAAACAAAAAAAGAATAACCCTATATTAAAGATTGCTTTTATATTTGAACGTGTTTTAGCAGTAGTAGTTCTAATAGCTGTATTTCTAGGAACTATAGATGTGTTAAGACTTATGTGGGGAGCATATATTGTTGATTTTCAAAATCCTGTACAGTACAGTCAGCTTAATGATTTTTTAGCACAAATATTACTTTTAGTTATAGGTGTTGAACTTGTAGTAATGCTATCACTTCATATACCAGGAGCATTTATTGAGGCATTACTTTATGCTATAGCTAGAAAAATGTTGTTGCTTCCTAAAAATGAAGGTATGATAGATGTTTTAATAGGAGTTATAGCTATTGCAGGACTGTTTGCTATAAAAAAGTTTTTGGTAACAAAAGACAAGAGTGCTCTTAATATAACGAGTATTCATGATGAAGATGCAATTAAAGAACAGCAGAATAAAGAAGATGAAGATAAATCTGTTTAAACAATATATTGGATATACCATTACAAATATATCTTAAAAAATAATGAGAAATAAATATTATTAAGGAGAACTTTATGTACGCAGTAAGATACGAATTGATAAAAACTTGCAAGCAGAGTGGTGCAAGGTTAGGAAGATTACACACTCCACATGGAATTATTGAAACACCAATATTTATGCCAGTTGGAACTCAAGCAACTGTAAAATCTATGACACCAGAAGAATTAAAAGAGATTGGTTCACAAATAATACTTAGTAACACATACCATTTATATATGAGACCAGGTCATGAACTTATAAAAAGAGCTGGTGGTCTTCATAAGTTTATGAATTGGGATAAACCAATACTTACAGATAGTGGAGGATTCCAAGTATTTAGCTTAGGACCTTTAAGAAAGATAAAAGAAGAAGGTGTAGAATTTAGGTCACACTTAGATGGTTCAAAACATTTTCTAACTCCAGAAAAAGCTATGGAAATACAAAATGCGTTGGGTTCAGACATAATGATGGCATTTGATGAGTGTGCACCATATCCAGCAGATAGAGAATATGTAAAGAATTCTTTAGAAAGAACAACAAGATGGTTAAAAAGATGTAAAGATGCCCATAATAATACAGACAAGCAAGCTTTATTTGGTATAATACAAGGTGGGATGTATAAAGACTTAAGAGAGCAATCAGCAAAAGAAATAACAAGTATTGATTTACCAGGATATGCTATTGGTGGGCTTAGTGTTGGAGAACCAAAACCACTTATGTATGACGTGCTAGAACATACAACTCCACTTATGCCAAAAGATAAACCGAGATACCTAATGGGAGTTGGTAGCCCAGATGATTTAGTGGAAGGTGTTATAAGAGGAGTAGATATGTTTGATTGTGTCTTACCTACTCGTATAGCTAGAAATGGGACTGCAATGACTAGTCAAGGTAAAGTAGTAGTTAGAAATGCAACTTACGCTGAAGACTTTACTCCACTTGACCCTGAGTGTGATTGTTATGCTTGTAAAAACTATTCAAGAGCTTATATAAGACATCTTATAAAAGCAAATGAAATATTGGGTGCAAGATTGATAACTACTCACAATCTTCACTTTTTATTAAATTTAATGAAGCAAATAAGACAAGCGATAATGGAAGATAGATTACTTGATTTTAGAAATGAATTTTTTGCAAAATATGGATATGAAATATAGGTTTTGCACTATTAATTATAATCATTTTAATATATAATATTCAATAGTACTCAAAGATAGAGAAAGTAAATTATTTATACAAATGTTTATTATGATTTACAAAAGAGTATAATTTACAAAGGAGTGAAAATTTAATGCCACAGCAACAAATAATGATGAGTGTAGGTCTATGGATAGTAGTAATAGCAATCTTTTATTTCCTAATGATTAGACCTCAAAAGAAAAAAGACAAACAATTAAAAGAAATGAGAAGTAGCCTAGGTGTAGGAGACAAGGTCATTACAATAGGTGGAATAGTAGCTAATGTAGCTAAAGTTGAAGATGATGTTGTAATATTAGAATTAGGACCAAATAGAACTAAAGTTCCATTTGAAAAATGGGCTATAGGAACAGTTAAATCTAAAAAAGAAGAAATAGAAGTAGAGTAAATTAGTAATTTAAAAGCCTTTTCTCGAATATATATTAATTTGAGAGGAGGTTTTTTTATGGGAAAATCTAATTATATTTTTAAAGGTTTTGGATATGCATATATAATAACTTTGGCTGTTTTATTAGTGTATAACTTATTTTTGACATTTACAGATATTGGTGGGGATAATATAACTATGGTTTCATCATTTATAACTACTATTTCTGCAGCTATAGGAGGTTTTTATACTTCAAAACACATGAAAGAAAAAGGACTTATGTATGGGCTTTTAGTAGGACTTTTGTACATAGTATGCATTTTTTTGACTGTGTTTTTAGCACAAGAAAAGTTTGTATTTGAAGTAGGAATGATTTATAAGTTATTGCTAATATCAGCAGCAGGAGGTATTGGAGGCGTATTGGGTGTCAACTTTAAATAGAGTTTATATTAGGGTAGTTTTATGATATAATCAATAGGAAACAATTAGAAATGGAGGCGTTGAAAATGGAAAATAAACATGTAAAAACTTTATCTCAAGCTACTTTAAAGCAAAGTGCTGCAAAAGGTGGATGTGGAGAGTGTCAAACTTCTTGTCAATCAGCTTGTAAAACTTCTTGTACAGTTGCAAATCAAGAGTGTGAAAGATAGAAAATTATTGATTTAGTTGTTTGTAAGAGGGTATCTCAAAGTGATTCTTTTATCATTATGAGGTATCCTCTTTTATTTTTTGTATGATTGTCTAGTAGAAAATTACTATAAAATAGGGATTTCTATCTTTGAACATAATCATAGATAGATAAGTGGTTCAGGAAGATATTAGTAGTGTTTGTGTTAGCAAATTATGTAAACACATAAAATATATTGAAAAATAATATTATATATAATATTATTTATATGTGGGAAATACGAATATAAAAAATCAAAAACAATATTCGGAGGACATAAATATGTTGAGCAACAAAAAGAGAAGTATAGCAATAGTAATGGCAGGAGCTACAGTTATGAGTGCAGCAGCACCAATATTCGCAGATAATACTGTATCAGAAAATGTTGATAAAAATTACACAGTAAGTGCGAAAGATTCCACTAAATTAATCGAAGAGGTTAGAAAAGCATTAGAAGTTAAGTTTGAAGATACAAAAGCAGGAGCAAATGTAAATGATAGAGTTTATGATATAAAAGTAGACAATGTAAACTTAACTAATGCAACTCAATTACAAAATAAAATAAACTCATTAACAGAAGGACAAAGTTTAAAAGTTACTATTCAAGATAAAGGGCATCAAGTTTTAGGTGGAAAAGTAGTTGACTATAAAGTTGAAAACTACAAAACAGCTCAAGAAATAGTAGATGGAGTTAATGCTTACAATGCAACTTTAGCACAAGATTCTGATAGCAAGTTGACAGCAACTATAAAATCTACAAGTACAGTTGAAGTAAAAAGAGCAAAAGACTCAACAAATGTTATTACATTAAATGTAGGAGACCAACATTTAGATTTCTCAAAAGTAATAACATCAGAAGATGGTACTTTTGAAGGTTATGAAAAGAGTTATAGTGACATAGAGTCAAAAGAATTACATACAATAACAGTTAAAAATGCAGATTTACAAGACATAACAGCAGAAGAATTATTTGACGGAATTAGATTAACTACATTAGGAAGGGAACTAGTTAATAAAGTTGAAAATGGATATGCTTTAACATTTGAAAATGAAGCAATCCTTACTCAAGAACAAGAAGATAGTGATGATAAAGATAAGCCAGAAAAATCAAGCTTTGATATAGTTTTAAGTAAGGCAAATGAAAAGCCAGAAACAATAAGCGTTTCAAGTAAAAACCATAAGTTAGCTAGAGATTTACATAAAGTATTAACTGATGTAAAAGACGGAAAAGAATTAAAAGTAGAAGTTTTATCTGGTGATTCAAGATTTACGACAGCAGTAGAAGTTAGTAAAGAGAGATTCAAAGATGGAGAAGCAGAAGCTATAATTTTAGTTGGAGAAGATGCTATAGTTGATGGATTAGCATCAGCACCGCTTGCATCTCAAAAAAATGCACCAATATTATTATCTAAAAAAGATTCATTACCATCAGAAATAGAAGCTGAAATATTAAGAGTACTTGGAAGTAATCTATCTTCTAAGAAAATATATATAGTAGGTGGAGAATCTAAAATATCAAAAGAAACTGAAGAAAAACTTTCTAAATTAGGTGTAAGCAAAGTTGAGAGAGTTTCTGGAGAAGATAGATTTGAAACTTCTTTAGAAATAGCAAAACAATTAAAAGATACATTTAAGACTGCTTTTGTAGTAGGTGGAAATGGAGAAGCAGATGCTATGAGTATATCAGCTAGAGCTGCTCAATTTGGTGCTCCAATAATAATTACAGGTAACGAATTAGATGCAAATGCTGAAAAACTATTAAAAGGAAAAGAATTAGAAATAGTAGGTGGAGAAAATTCTGTATCAAAAGAAGTTGAAGACAAATTAGTTGATATAGATTTAAATAATAAAGTTGAAAGATTGGCTGGAGAAAATAGAAAAGATACTAATGCTAAAGTAATCAATAAGTACTACGCAGGTGCAACTAAAGCATATGTTGCAAAAGATGGTTATGTAGGTGGAAATGGACAATTAGTTGATGCACTTACAGCAGCACCACTTGCAGCTAGTTCAAAAGCTCCAATAGTGTTAACTACAGAAGAACTTTCTAAATCACAAGAAGAAGTAGTTGAGTTAAGACTTAAGAATGTTACTAAGTTAGTACAAATAGGTGAAGGAATAGCTAAAAATGCTATTGAAAAAATAGCAGAAAAAATAAACTTATTTACTAAGAACTAATAAGATATAGGAATTAATATTAAAAGTTTATTTAAGTAATATATGGTTATACAATATGTCAATATGTAAGACATAGTGTATATATTAGAAAATATATACAAATAATGAAATAAAAATAATAAGGATAAGGTATCTCATTTAGAATTAGATTGAGATACCTTATTTTATTTTTTGATTATAATATTATGGAATTCATATTATAAAAAAATTATTATAAATAATACTGCTTATAATGATTAAATACCTTATTAACATATATTATTTTGAATTTATTACTTAATTAAATAAATAAGTTATAATGTTTTGAATTTATGAAGAATAAAAACTTTAAGTATATTGTTTGAGTTGTATGGATAACTATGGTATCATATATAAAATATGGTAACAAAACTGTAACTTTTGATTCAAAACGAACAAAAATACTAATAAAAAATGTGAAAAGTATATTGGGGGTAGAGAATAATATGAAGAATAGTAAAAAGATATTAGCTATAGGACTTACACTATCTTTAGTAATGCTAAATACTCCTATAGTAAATGCATTGACATCAGTTGACCAAATAAAAGGGAATGACAGGTATGAAACAGCAGCAAAAATAGCAGACAAGCAAAACTATAATACAGCAATACTAATCAATTCAGATAATAGCTTAGCAGATGGTTTAAGTGCAAGTGGTTTAGCTGGAGCTTTAAATGCGCCTATTTTAATGACAAAACAAAATCAGATTCCAAATACAACTATGGAAAGATTAAACAAAGCAAATACTGTATATATAATAGGTTCAGAATCAACAATAAGTAAAAATGTTGAGAATCAGTTACTATCTAAAAAGAAGGTTGTACAAAGAATATTTGGTGAAAATAGGTTTGATACAAGCATAAAAATAGCTGAAAAAATCAAAGAAATTAAGCCAATAGATAAAGTAATTATAGCTAATGGAGTTACAGGAGAAGCAGACGCAATAAGTGCATCACCAGTAGCAGCAAAAGATGGAGTGCCTATAATACTTACAGATGGAAATAGTGTAGGATTTGACATAACAGGATTAAAGAGTTATGCACTTGGTTCTAGTGAAATAATCAGTGACGAATTAGTTAAGAGCACAAATTCTATTAGATTGGGTGGAACAGATAGATTTGATACCAATAAGAGGGTTATACAAGAGTTTTATAAAAATAGTAAAGAATTTTATCTAAGTAAAGGATTGCAATTAACAGACGCATTGGCAGCATCTACAATAGCAAAAAATGCTCCTTTAGTCTTAGTTGAAAATGGTAGTAATAAGAGCATTTTAAGTGGTGCAGACAAATTGACTGTACTAGGAGGCATAAATCAGAATGTTATCAAACAATGTATAAATCAAGCTTCACCAAATCAACAAGGGTTATATTACAATCCAAATGATAGAGCATTTAAAGAGAGAATAAAGGGTAAAGTATATGCTCTTACAAAGCAATATAGAAAAGAAAATGGAGTGAGAGCTTTATCTGTAGCAAGTAGATTAGAAGGGCTAGCGAATGACTGGTCTAATTTGATGGCAAATAAAAAGACTTTATCTCATACAATAAATGGGAAAAATTCATATTCTACTTTTTTGAAGTACTTGGATTGGAGTGAGATTAAGCCTGGATATATTGCAGTTCAAGGTGAAAATATAATTAAATATAAAATTCCAGATAAACCTGTGTATACAAATAGAGATGCAGATGATATAGGAAACTTTATTTTTAATGAGTGGAAGACAAATCCAGAAGAAGGTACTAATATGTTACATAAAGGGTATGAAATAATGGGATTTGGTATAGCTATAACAGGGGATAAGAATCTATATGCGACACATGAGTTTTATGGAAGATATAAAGAATAAGGAAAATATACAAAAAGTTATGCTTGTGAGAAAATTATATAAATAATTAAATTATAATGAAAAATAACATTTATATTAATAGATTAATATAAATGTTATTTTTTTATAATTTAATTTGAAAAAATTGTATTAAAAAGTTTAAATATAATATAAAATGGGTAAGAAAGTAGTGAAAATTAAATGGCAAAATTAGGGAAATCTAATGACGCAAAACTATAGGGATTAAAGCTTTTAAAGCCATATCAGCCAGTTGCTAAAAAGAGTAAAGTCTTTTTATTTTATAATTAAGATTCTCTTTGAGTGTCTTTTTTATTGTCTGAAACTTATAGTATTTAAATTCATGAAAAGTTAGATATTTATTAAGGGAGGATTGTTGTTTCATGAAAAAGGCAATATCTTGTGTACTAGCAGTATCGATGTGTAGTGCACCACTAAACGTTTTTGCAGAACCTATATTAGAGGGTAAGATAAGAGCAGTTGAAAAATCAGTTACAGAAAAGTTAAGGGGGAGTCTTGAAGTAGATTTAAATTTTTCACTTCCAATAAAAAATAATGAGTCAGAAAGTATGACTAATATGCAGTTACGATTAGAAGATAATCGTAACAATAGTGGAATAATAAAGCTTGGAGAAAAAGATTCAGGAACAGTAAATGTTGGGACAGATAATATAGAATATACTATAAAGAAACTATCTGCAAGTAGAAGTGAAATAAAAAATAAAGATGAAAATATATCATATTATAATATTGTATTTAATAATTTACCTGTTGGAAAATACAATGTAGAGGTATCTGGAGGTGGTTTTAATAGTAAGGAAATTAAAGACATTGATATATCAAGTTATTCACAAAGAGTTTTATTAAGCAATAGAGCAAGTGTAGATGATAAAAATCAACCTTTAAACTATGAACTATTCTTGATGGGTGATGTAAATAATGATGGAAAAGTGGATAAGAGTGATTATGAGAATGTATTAAAAAATATAAATTCAAATAAAAGTGAATATGATTTAAATAGAGATGGAAAGGTAGATATTGCTGACCTAGATTATGTTCAGAAAAATTTAGGGCAAAGTGAAGACGCAAAAAGCCTAGAGAGTATAGTATCTACTAATCCTATAGTAGATACAAGTAAAATAACATTAGAAAAAAACAGTTATACAAATATTCAGGGTACTGTAGAGGATTTATTCAGTGAAGAGAATAGTGGAGTTAAAATATCTCCAGTAAATGCAGGTGATAAGATATCAGAAGAAAAACCATCAGTAATGGATATAGCTTTATCAGAAGCACTTGATATGGAAGTCATAAATATAAAAGCACCTGAAGGGAATGCTCCAGCAAAAGGAATAGTTGAAGTTACAGATAAAGATGGTAATGTTCAGCAGGTTCCTTATGAAAATAAAGAATATGTGGAAACTTTAAAAGAGGAACAGAAGCAAGAGGAAGTAAACAATGAACAAGAAGAAACAAATAATAAAGATGAAAATATAGAGCAGTCTGATAATAATAACTTAGACAGTAATCAAGAAGAAAAAAATGATAAAGAAGATTCAACTTCAAATACAACTGATAAAGAAAATAATGATAAAGAAAATAATGATAAAGAAAATTCATCAACAGATAAGTCTAATTCAGACAAAGATACATCAAAACAAGAAGACAATATCAGCAAAGATGATAGTTCTACAATATCTACATACGGTAGGTCAGCAGTAGAAACATATGCAGAAGTTCAAGATAGCGATATAGTAATAAATCTTGGTAAACAAGTAGCAGTAAAAAAGATAACAATAAAAATAACAGCTACAACAGCAAATGATAGAAATCTTGCAGAAATATCTAAGGTTGAGTTTTTAAATAATGTTTATAAAGAAATACCAAAGCCAGATATGAATATACCTAAAATCAATAAAATATCAACTAGTACTGCTGTTGGAAATGAAAAGGTATCTTTTTATTGGAATAATGAAGTAAATGTATCAGCATATGAGCTTATATTAGATACGATTGACAGTAGCGGAAAGGTATTATCAACTAAAAAATTACAAACTAGTAAAAATACTATAGATGTTAGAGATATACAAGCATATGGATTATATAGAGTTAGCATACAGTCTTTAAATGGAGATTGGAGTAGTGGATATAAAGATGCAACAGCAGAAAACTTGGATGGAGTTCCAGAAAATGTAGACTCAAACTATAAGCCTATACAATTTAGTCCTGATAGTATAATAGAATTTCAAGTTGTTCCAGATACAAAACCAGAACCACCAGAAGGTATAAATGTCAAAGGTAAATTTAAATCTCTTGATGTAAGTTGGAAAAATCATAAACAAGCTAAAGACTTTGATTTGTACTATAAAGAAAAAGGCTCTAATGGATCCTGGATAAAATACAATGATAAGCTTATTCGTGGGACAAGTTCAAAGATAGAAGGTCTTAAGGATAATACAACATATGAAGTTAAAATGACAGCTACTAACCACTTGGGAACTAGTGGAATGTCTAAAACATATATAGGTACAACTGAAAGTATGGATGCTCCAACAACACCTAACTATAGACTAATTAATACTACTAAGTTAGATGCAGGCTTTGGAATACCAACAAATCACATTGTAGATGTTGCTTATCCAGATGGATATGACAAAAGTGAATATAATGATAAAAATCCATTTGATAGATTCAATATAGTAGATGGAGACTTTACAACACACTGGACATTCCCAACATATAATGCAGCCGAGGGAACGAATAGAGGGCCAATAATAACTTTTGATAAAGCTTATACTATGGATACTTTTATGGCTACACCTCGCTTTGATGTTTCTGATAAGACAATTAATGATTTTGAAATACAATACTGGGACGAAAATGGCCAAGTACATAATTTAGGTGATGTACCTTTTGAAACAAAGACAGACCCTGTAAATAATAATATATATGTAATGGTCAGATTAAAGGAACCAATAAATGCTACTAAAGTACAAGTAAGTGTTTGTTCTTCTTATTCATATAAAGCGAATATATCAGAACTTAAATTCTATGAGTATGACAGTATAGAAAAAGATGTAAGAAATTTATTTGTAGATGACTTACAAGTTGAATTAAAAGAAGATGTAACTCAAGAAAAAATAACGGAATTAAAAGATAGAATTAGTACTCCTGATAAAGTGAGTGGGGAATATCATCCATATAAGACAGTTATTGATAGAGAATTAAAGCTAGCACAAGACTTGTATAACGATAGAGCTACACTTGCTGATGTAACAACTGTAAATCAAGATATAAATGTTTCAGGAAGATACAAAGATAAGAGTGGGAACTATACTGTTAAGTCTAATAATCTAGGTATGGGAAATGATTGGCAAGCATTGGGTGTAGCTGCTAGAGCTGGAGATGAAATCACAGTATATGTTGGAAGTAAAAGTGGTAGAACTCCTAAGCTGATATATACACAATACTATGGAGAGTCTGGTGCATATAAGAGTGGAGAAATAAATCTTAACACTGGTAAAAATGTAATTCAGTTAAGTAAGCTTCATAGTTTAGATGTAGAGTGTGGAGGAAGCTTGTACATAAGATACCCTTATGATACTCCAAGTGGTGGAGATATAAAGGTACGTGTAGCAGGAGCTACTAAGATACCACATCTTAACTTAAATGGAATGATAAATGATAAGAGTCCTGAAGGAGTTTCTGAATCTAAGAAAAAGATAAGAGCCTATATAGAAGAATTAACTAAATATAAGAATGATATAAATGGAGAACCATATTATCCAGGAACGAATATTGGCAATTCATATGGATATTCAGAAGCAACTGGTGTATTAAACACTACAGATATTGAAAGTGATAAAGTTACATTAAATGTTCCTGCAACAGCTGTATATCAAGGAATATCAAAAGGAAATTCTGATTTAAATACACAAGTAGATAGATTGTACAATAGTATGCTTGCATGGGAACAAATAATGGACTTAATATATTCTGAAAGAGGAGTATTTAAGACACAAGACTTAGATGGTAATGGAACTGTAGATGACAATGAATTTGACATAACTAAAAATGATATGGCTCCTAAATCTCGTATGAATATAAAATATCAAAGAATGTTTATTGGAGCATTTATGTATGCTTCTGGTTTACATGTAGGAGTAGAGTATGGTTCAGTTCCAGGACTTATGAATGGAGTACCTTTCCAAATAGATGCTAGTGGAAAAGCTACAGGAGGAAGTTTATTTGGATGGGGAATAGGTCATGAGATAGGACATGTTACAGACATTGGTAAGATGACATATAGCGAAACTAGTAACAATGTACTTGCTTTACTTGCTCAAACATTTGATGATAAGACACACTCAAGACTTGAAGGTTCAACAATGGATAAGATATATGAACATGTAACTTCAAACAGTTTAGGTATACCAAGTAATGTATTTGAGAGACTTGGAATGTTGTGGCAATTACATTTAGTTTATGACGATGATTTTACTGGTTCAATGCTAAAGAATAACTCGGATGCTGATTTAAGCAATGATACATTCTACGCTAAAATTTCAAGAAAATACAGGGCACTTTCAAGTGGTGACCCAATCAATAATTTACCAAAAGACCAAATGTTAGTTGCAATGGCATCAAGTGTTGTTGAAAAAGATTTAAGAGATTACTTTAAGGCATGGGGAGTAGAAATTACACCAGAGCTAAACAGTATAATGGATAGTAAAAAGTACGCAAAAGAGACTAGAAAGATACAATATATAAATGATGAAGCTAGAAGAAAGATTTTAAATGAAAATATAGCAAGCATGGCAGAGGATACAAAAGTAAGTGCTGGTTTTGCTGATGGGGCACAAAGTGGTTCTCTAGTTAAATCTAATAAAATATCTATAGACCTAGATGTTGATAAAGACAAAGATAAGATATTGGGATATGAGATAATAAGAAGTGATGGAAACTACTTAGATGGTGAAAATGGAACTCAAGTAAAATATAGAACAGTGGGATTTGTAGATGCAAAAGGAAATAGCCAAGCTAAATTTACTGACAATATATCTCCTCTTAATAATAGAGCATTTACATATAAAGTAGTTGCATATGATTATCATCTAAATCCAACAGATGAGTTTGAAGTTGGTACTGTAAAATTATCAGATGAAGGAAAAATAAACAAATCAGCATGGTCATTTATAACAAACACTGTTTCTGATGGTGATGTTAGAACTGAAAATGACTCACATGGACCATTACAAAATCCAGAGATTGATAACATCAAGGATAATGATGCAAGTACTACATATAAAGGAAAGAGAATAAGTAAAGCTGAGTGGAATAAAGACCCACAAAAAGACCCAGATATAAATGTAGAAGAAAATCCATATATAATAGTAGATATGAAGGAAACATTGCCTATAGTAGGGTTAAAATATACAAAGCCAAAAACTGAAGCTAGAAAATTATCATTAAAAGGATTATTTAACTTTAGAAAGGACACTAGTACAACATACAGCCCTTTAACTAATTATAAGATACAAGTAAGTAATGATAAAAAGAATTGGGAAGATGTTAGCCAAGGAACTTTTGAATATGGACAAGATTTAGTTGGTGGAGGAAAAGACCAAGATAATGAAGCTAGAGTTACATTTAATAAAGATGGTAAACTTTGGACATACCAAGCTAGATATGTAAAACTAATATCAAACAATAAGTCTAATATAGAAGTTGCAGAGTTGGATATAATTGGTCCTCCAGGTGACAATATAGAGATTGGAACAGTAAATAGTGTAGACCAAACTCGTACTAATGGAATTGGAAAACTAGCAGAAGATTATGTATATCAAAGTGATGACCCTAATACAAGTGAAAATGAAACAGCTAAGATTCCAGCTGGTTCAATAGTAATTACAGGAGAATACAGTGGAAATCCAGCGTTTAATTTACCATTACTTATAGATAAAAATAATAAAACTATATCTGGAGAAGCACTCTTATTTGCAGAAGTGCCAGAAAAAGGTGAATTAGGTGAAATAAGTAAAGGTACATGGGTTTACTATATGCCAAAAGAAGGCTTTGATTCTTTAAGTGATAAGGTTAAGGCTGAATTATATAGATATAATGACCTTCAAGGAGATACTCCAGTAGGTCAAAGATTTGTAAGTGATACAATGTATGTAACTGTAGGAGCTAAGAATTATGATGAGTTAAAGACAATAAGTCTTACTGATAGTAATAGTAAAGTTAGAAAAGTTACAAGAAATGCTATTGATGTTAGTAATAAGAAGGTTATAGTTGTGAGTAATAAAGTAAAAGGTAATATTATTAGAGATAAATAGTAGGTGGAACTCTAAAAAACCAAAAAATACTAGTACTAACATTGCATATTTAATATGATTAGGTACTAGAATAGTTTAAAAATAGTAGATGTTAAAAGTAAAGTATATAAATGTAACTATAAGTTTAGGGTAATTTATAAATTAAATATAAAAGCTAGGTGGATGAGTAATTTTATCCATCTAGCTAATGATAGATAAGGACGGGTGTTAATGAGTAAAAGAAAATCTTTTATAAGAACCATAGCAATGTCAACTATGGCAGTAGCTGTAACTGGTAGTGTTACATGTGCATATGCAGCTCCAGTTTTGCAAGGAACAAAAACGTATGAGAAAGTAAATACTATAGATATATCTGTGGACTCAGTAGAAAACATAGTATATTCATTTCAAGCTAGTATAAAAGTACAAGGTGAGGTTGAAGTAGTAGGTAATGAGCAGAAAGAAAAAATTAGTTGGTCTGATAATATAAAATCTCAGATAAAAAGTGGAAATGCGAATGCTACTTGTAGAGCAGAATACAACAAATCAACTAATACAACTACATTAGATATATATGTTACATCAAATGAGGATTTACTAGATGGAAATAGATTGAATATAGGAAGAATATCTGTAAAAAAATCTGGTAGTAACTCAAATGCTGGCTATAAAGTTTTAGGAAATGGAACAAGTGATAAACCAGCTTTAAAAATTGTAACATATAACAATAAAACAGTGGATTATGAAAGTATAAACTCTGATGAAGGATTAATATTTACCCTTATTAATGAGAGTGAAGTAAAACCAATTGGTGGAACTGGTTCTAGTAAAAATGACCCTGAAAAGTATAAGGTAGAGAAAAGTGAAGCACTTGAATATTTATTAAATAATATTAGGATAAACTATTCTGTTGTTAGTAAAGAAACAGAAGAAAGTGATTCAAATGTAATATTAAAACTTGGCTTATCACAAAAAACAACTAGGGGAAGAAAAGCTACAATAAACAAACATGTTGAAGTTATACTTCCTAAAAGTTTAGAGTACATAGTTGAAAATGAATTATCCAAACCAGATGAATTACCACCAGATAATGGTAGTGGTGGAAATAATGGTGGAGGAAATGATTCAGGTGGTTCATCTAGTGGTGGAAGTTCAAGTGATTCTACATCTAATGTCACAGTCAAAAAATTAAAAGGTGCTGATAGATTTGAGACAGCTGCCAAAATATCTCAAAGTGGTTGGACAAAATCAGATACAGTTGTAATAGTAAATGGAGAAGATAAAAGTATGGTGGATGGACTTACAGCTACACCACTTGCTAGTGTAAAAAATTCACCAATTCTTTTATCATCAAATGAAAAGCTTCCTCAAAGAACTGTAGAAGAATTGAAAAGACTAAATCCATCAAAAGTAATTGTGATAGGTGGAAATAACTCAATGCCAAATTCAGTTGTTGAAGCTATTAAAGGCATAAATTCAAAAATATTAGTACAAAGAATAGGTGGAGATACAAGGTATCAAACTTCTATTAATATAGCAAAAGAAATAGATAAGACGAATAATGTAAGCAAGTTGTATATAGGGGCAGGAAATGGAGAAGCTGATTCATTATCAATAGCATCACTGGCTGGTAAAGAAAAAACTCCAATAGTACTTACACAAAAAGATGGTGTAGATAATGAAGTAGAACAATTTATTAAATCAAACAAGGTGTCAAATATATACTTTATTGGTGGAATAGAAAAAATATCTAACAAGGCTATTGAACAGGTTGGAAAAATAGCAAACAAAGATATATCAAACAATAGAGTGGCAGGTCAAACTAGACAAGATACTAATGCCAAAGTAATAGATAAATTCTATTCTCAATCCAAGCTAGATGGAGTTGTAGTTGCAAATCAAGATAAACTTATAGACGCTTTAGCAGTCGGACCATTAGCAGCTAAAAACAATTCACCAGTTATACTTGCTACAAATACGTTAGATAAATCACAAGAATCGTCATTAAAAGGTAAAAATTCATCAAAGTTGTTTGAAGTAGGTGGAGGAATAGCTTCATCTGTAGTAGATAAGATTAAGAGTTTAATTGAAAAATAAATATTAAGTAAATCGAAAATAAGAATGTATTTAGATATAAATTTATATATCTAAAAGTGCATTCTTATTTTATTTTTATTATCTTAATAATTTAATAATATTGAGGTTAAAATGTATAATAATTTAAGCAGTATATAAGTTTAATTTTAAATAAATCATGTATCTTTCATATATAAATATAAATTAAATTTTGAACATCTTTAAATTGAAGTCAAAAATAATTTTCTAAATTTAATAAAATAAAATATTAATGTATAGACTAGATATATTAATATCATATATACTCTATAATATATGGAAAATAAAGAGAAAATAAATGGAAAATAATTACAATATAAAATATAAAAATCATCAGGGGGATATGAAAATGAACAAAAAAATATTATCATTAGGTCTGGCAGTATCATTAATCTTAGTAAACTTCAAAAGTGTAAATGCATCATCAGTAGTAGAAAAAATATATGGTAAAGATAGATATGAAACAGCAGCAAAGATAGCTGATAGACAGAACTATGAAATAGTAATTTTAGTAAATACAGAAAAATCACTTGCAGATGGATTAAGTGCAAGTGGATTGTCAGGTGCTACAAAAGCACCAATACTATTTACACAACAAAATAAGATACCAGCAGACACAAGTAGATGTTTAAAAAATATCAAAAAAGCATACATAATAGGTACAGAAGATACTATAAGTAAATCAGTAGAAAAAGAACTAGATTCTAAAAATATAGAGGTCAAAAGAATTGGTGGAGAAGATAGACTAAAAACAAGCTATTTAATAGCTAAAGAAATAGCAACTATAAAAAAAGTGGATAAAGTACTATTAACTAATGCATATAGTGGAGAAGCAGATGCAATGAGTGTATCATCAGTAGCTACTAGAGATGGAGCTCCAATCATACTTACAGATGGAAAGAGTGTGCCTTTTGATGTAAAAAATATTCAATCATATTGTATAGGCTCAGAGGAGATAATGAGTAAGCCTCTAGTTAAAAATACAAACTCAGTAAGAATAGAAGGAACTGACCGATTTGAAACTAACAAAAAGGTAATAGACTACTTTTTTAAGAGTGCAGATGGATTCTATGTATCAGATGGATACCAATTAGTAGATGCAATAGCAGCGGCACCACTTACTAAAAACTCTCCAATGGTACTAGTAAATGATGGAAGTGATAAGACTGTATTAGAAGGAGCTAAGAATATAACTTCTGTAGGTGAAATAGATGAGAAGGTAATACAACAATGTATAAATGCTTCAAAGTCAAATGGACAACCCCCAACAATTACAGTTGGAAGTACAGAGATATATAAGGGTGAAAAGTTTGACACTGGCAAGTTAAATATAGTGGCTAAAGATAACACTGGGAAGGTATTGCCAATAGAAGTTGATGGATTTATAGATACAAATAGAGTAGGTACATACATGTTGACATTAAAGGCTACAGATGAATGGGGAAAAAGTACAGGAAAAAGAGTAGAAATAAAAGTGTTGGATGATAAATCTCATGATTACAACAGCCCAGAATTTAAAAGAATGGTGTCTACTGAAATGTATAACTTAATCAATTCCTATAGAAAAGAAAAAAGCAAAGAGCCTTTGGTAGTGTCTAGTAGGCTAGAAGGTATGGCAAATGCATGGTCTAAGTATATGATGGATAAAAAAGTATTTGCACATTATATAGATGGTAAAAATGCTCCACAAGTATTTTCTGAGTTTGGAATGAGAAGTGAGGAAAATATAGCATATATTTATATAGATTCTAAGAACGTTCAAACAACTCAAGATGCAAAAGACTTGGCAAAGGCTATATTTGAGGTGTGGAAGAAGTCTCCAGAGTATAATGCAAATATGCTTAGTGATGAGTTCTATAGTACTGGATTTGGGCTTTATATATTGTCTGATGGTCAAGTGCATGCTACTCAAGAGTTTTTAAATGGCAATGAAGGTAGCTTGTAAAAAATTCCATAAATGTTGTTTTTTTGTTAATTTACTGATATTATAAAATCAAAATCACATCTAAAGTACTTTTTGTAATCTGTTTTGTTATTGCTTTATAGGTTATGGTATTTTAGATGTTTTTTGTTTTAGTAGTTTGTAAATTTTGAGGGAATCACTACTGAGGGTGTAATTTATGATTAGCTGAATTATATAAAAAAATTAGTAGGAGGAGTTCGATGAAGGTAAATAAGAGAGTATTATCGATAGGATTGACAATATCATTAATAATGGCAGGAGCACCAAATATCAATGCACTTTCAAGTATAGAAAAGATACAAGGGAAAGATAGATATGAGACTTCTGCATTGATAGCAGATAGACAAATATATGATACAGTCATATTAGTAAATACTGATAATTCTATAGTAGATGGATTAAGTGCAAGTGGATTATCTGGAGTTGCAAAAGCTCCTATAATGTTGGTACAAAGAGATAAGATACCAACAGATGTTGAAAAAAGATTAAAGGATGTTAAGAATGCTTATGTTATAGGTACAGAGGATACAATAGGTAAATCTGTAGAAAATCAACTTAAGAATAAGGGGATTGAGGTTAAAAGAATTGGTGGTGATGATAGAATAAAGACTAGCTATCTTATAGCTAAGGAGATTTCATCTATTAAACCAGTAAATGATGGAGATAAGGTTTTTCTTGTAAATGGATATACAGGTGAGGCTGATGCAATGAGTGTATCTTCTGTAGCTGCTAGAGATGGAGTTCCTGTTATACTTACTGATGGAAAGATTATACCATTTAAGGTTGATGGAGTTCAATGCTATTCTCTTGGTTCAGAGGAGATAATGAGTAATGAACTAGTGAGTAAGACTAATTCTGTTAGGATTGCTGGGAAAGATAGATTTGAGACTAACAAGAAGGTTATACAACGCTTTTATAAGGGAACAAAGAAGTTTTATGTGTCCCAAGGGTATAAATTGGTAGATGCTGTGGCAGGTTCTTCATTAGCTAAGGACAAGCCTATAGTACTTGTTAATGATGGAAGTGATAAGAGTGTGCTTAGAGGTGCTGATGAAGTTACTTCTTTAGGAGGAATGGATAAGAAGGTTGGTGACCAATGTGTTAGTTCTGCATCTGATAAAAATACAATGCCTACAATCACTGCTAATGATGTAGAGATTTCTGTAGGGGATAAGTTTGATAATAGTATGTTGAATATAGTTGCCACTGATTATTATGGAAATAATTTGAAGCCTAATATTGAGGGAACTGTGGATACCAGTAAGGCAGGAACGTATGTTTTAAATATAAGTGCTTTTGATAATTTTGGGCAAAAGTGTGAGATTAGTGTAAGTGTTAAGGTAATTGTAAATACAAGTACAAAAGACCCTAATAGTTATGAGTTTAAGGCTATGGTTTCTAATGAGATGTACAATCTAGTTAATTCATATAGGAAAGAAAAAGGTAAGAGAGTTTTAAGAGAATCAGATTCTCTAGCAGGAATGGCAAATGCATGGTCTAAGTATATGAATGAGAAGAAGATATTTGCTCATGAAATTGATGGGAAAAATGCAGCTGAAGTATTTTCTGGGTTTGGAATGAGAACTGATGAAAATATTGCATATCTACCTATGAATACTAAATCTGCATATGGAGATAAAGAAGCAAAAGAAATTGCTAACTCTATCTTTGGTTTATGGAAAAAGTCTTCAAAATATAATGATAATCTGTTAAAAAGTGAATTTTACAGTTTCGGATTTGGTATGTATGTATCATCAAATAATGAAGTACATGCTACAATGGAGTTCTTAAATAGTTAATTTAAAATTGGAATAATAATTTAAAATTAAAAATAATTTTAAAAAATAAAATTTTAGGGAAAAAAGAAGAAAAATGTTGGAAAAAACTTCTAAAAATTTTGTATAACTTATTGAAAATTTATTTTAGATAGTCTATCATAGAGATGTGAGAAATATTTGGATTAATATGAACATGAAATTTTAATGTACATAACAAGAGATGTAATTTAATATAATGTTGGGAGGAATTTTTAAATGAAAAAAAGAAATTTAGCAATGGCTATGGCAGCTGTTACTGTAGTAGGTTCTGCTGCTCCAGTTTTTGCAGCAGCTTCAGATGTACTTGAATTAGAAAGAGGCGCAAGCTATACAGTAGCAAGTGCTAAGGGAAGTGACTTAGTAAAAGATATAATAGCAGCTCAAAAAACAACAACTGGTGCAAAAGTAACAGGTGTAGATATAAAGTTTTTTGATGCAAATAAAAAGGATCCTAATGATTCTACTAAAGATAAACCTATATACTCAGCTCAAACTTCTTTAACTGACAGTAATGAAGATTATGTAAAGACAACTTTAAAAGGATTGGCTTCAGGAGAATATGCAGATATAGAATTAACATATGATTCTGGTAATCCAGTTAAAATTAGAGTTGTAGCAGCATCAGAAAAGACAGAAATTGTATCAAGTGATGCAAAAGATACTGCAAAATCTATAGCTGAAAAGTATGTATTTAATGATGATGATTTAGAAAAAGCTTTAGATAAAATAGGTAATGCTGATTTTAGTAAAACAGATAGTTACTATCAAGTAACTCTTTACCCAGAAGGTAAAAGATTACAAGGATTTTCATCTTATTCAGCAACAAACTACAATAAAAATGAAACTTTAGATGGTGGAGTTGCTTATGGTAATACTCCAGTAATATTAACAATTAAATCTACTAGCAAAAGTAATTTGAAAACTGCTATAGAAGAATTACAAAAACTAAATGCAAGTTACTCAAACACTACAACTTTAGCTGGTGATGATAGAATAGAAACAGCTATAGAAATAAGTAAAGAATACTATGGAAATGATGAGACAGATGATGTTGTAAAATCTGTTGATAATATCGTATTAGTAGGAGCTAATGCTATAGTTGATGGTTTAGTAGCTGCACCTTTAGCTGCTGAAAAAGATGCTCCATTATTATTAACTTCTAAAGATAAATTAGACTCAAATGTTAAATCTGAAATAAAGAGAGTTTTGGATTTAAAAACTTCAACAGCAGTAACTGGTAAAAAAGTTTATATAGCTGGTGGAGAAAATAGTGTTTCTAAAGATGTAGTAAAAGAGTTAGAATCAATGGGATTAAAAGTTGAAAGATTCTCAGGTGATGATAGATATGAAACTTCATTAGAAATAGCTGATGAAATTGGTTTAGACAATGATAAAGCATATGTAGTTGGTGGTACTGGATTAGCTGATGCTATGAGTATAGCTTCTGTAGCATCTACTAAGTTAGATAGTGCTGGTGTTGTAGATGCTGATGGACATGCTACTCCAATAGTAGTTGTAGATGGAAAAGCTGATAAAGTATCTGATGAGTTAGATAGTTTCTTAGGAAGTGCTGATGTAGATATAATAGGTGGATTTGCAAGTGTTTCTGAAAAAATGGAAGAAGCTATAGCAGATGCTACTGGTAAGGGTGTTACAAGAGTTAAAGGTGATGACAGACAAGATACTAACTCTGAAGTTATAAAAGAGTATTATAAATCAGGTACTGCAATATCTGATGCAGCTGGTAATCCTGGAATAACAAACTTCTTTGTTGCTAAAGATGGATCTACTAAAGAAGATCAATTAGTTGATGCATTAGCAGTAGGAGCTGTTGCAGGTGCTAAAAAAGCTCCAGTTATATTAGCTACTGATTCATTATCTTCTGATCAATCTGTTGCTATAAGCAAGGTTGTAAAAGAAACTGGATCTAAAGACTTAACTCAAGTTGGTAAAGGTATAGCTACATCTGTTGTTAAGAAAATAAAAGATTTATTAGATATGTAATTTAATTATTATATATTTATATAATAAGGCTTCTCGAAAGAGAAGTCTTTTATTTTATAAAAAAACAAAAGAGAAACTCATATGAGTTTCTCTTTTGTCTTTGTGTGAGAAATACTTAAATAAGAAAGATGTTTTATTTATTTAAGTACAATCATTATACTATACTTAAAAAAAAATGTCTACTTATACATAATTTTAATGTATAATAGTATTTGAAAAACAAATAAGGAGGAAAACTATAAATGACAGTTTTAGATAGAATTGTAGATAAGTCAGATGAGCTAGAAATTAAAGTACTTAATTATATAGTTGATGATATAGATACTTTAGAACCCAAAATGGAATCTTTAAGTGATGAAGAGTTAAAAAATATGACAAATGTATTTAAAGATAGATTAAAACAAGGTGAAACTTTAGATGATATATTGCAAGAAGCTTTTGCAGTGGTTCGAGAAGTTTCTAAAAGAGTACTTGGAATGCGTCAATACAGAGTTCAATTAATTGGAGGTATAGTACTGCATCAAGGAAAAATAGCAGAAATGAGAACTGGTGAAGGTAAAACACTAGTTGGTGTTGCTCCTATATATTTAAATGCTCTCTTAGGAAAAGGCGTTCATGTAGTTACTGTCAACGAATATCTGGCACAAAGAGATAAAGAAACTATGCAACCAGTTTATGAATTCTTAGGGCTAAGTGTAGGAGTTATTACGTCTGATTTATTGCCAGAAGATAGAAAAAAACAATATAATTGTGATATAACCTATGGTACAAACAATGAGTTTGGATTTGATTATTTAAGAGATAATATGGTAACTAAAAAATCTGAAAAAGTTCAAAGAGAGTTATATTATTCTATAGTGGATGAAGTAGATTCAATTTTGATAGATGAAGCAAGAACTCCACTTATAATTGCTGGTAGTGGAAAAGAAGACACTAAGCTGTATGAACTTGGAAATGCTTTTATTAAAACTTTAAAAGATGAAGATTATGAGATAGATAAGAAAGAAAACACTGTATGTCTTACACATACAGGTCTAAGCAAAGCAGAGTCTTTCTTTGGAATAGAAAATATAACTCATATAGATAATATAGAGATTTACCATCATACAAATCAAGCATTAAGAGCACATAAATTAATGGAGAGAGATGTCGAGTATGTTGTTAAAGATGAAGAAATACAAATAGTAGATGAATTTACTGGCAGGATATTAGATGGAAGAAGGTATACAGATGGTCTTCACCAAGCGATAGAAGCAAAAGAAGGGGTAAAGATTAAAGATGAGTCTAAAACATTAGCAACAGTTACTTTTCAAAATTTCTTTAGACTATATAAAAAACTTTCAGGAATGACTGGTACTGCAAAAACAGAAGAAAGCGAATTTGAATCAATTTATAAGCTAAATGTTGTCCAGATACCGACAAATAAGCCTGTTATAAGAGTTGATTTACAAGATAAAGTATTTAGAACAGAAGATGCAAAATATTATGCAGTTGTAGAAGAAGTAATTAAGATAAATAAAACTAAGCAACCAGTATTAGTAGGTACTGTTTCGATAGAAAAATCAGAAATGCTTTCAAGCATGTTAAAAAAGCGAGGAATAAAGCATGAAGTTCTAAATGCAAAACAACATAATAAAGAAGCTGAAATTATATCAAGGGCTGGGAAATTAGGCTCTGTTACTATTGCAACTAATATGGCAGGTAGAGGAACAGATATAGCCTTGGGTGCAGGAGATAAAATTGAAGAAGAAAAAGTAAGGGATATTGGTGGATTATATGTTATAGGAACTGAAAGACATGAATCGAGAAGAATAGATAATCAACTTAGAGGTCGTTCTGGGCGTCAAGGAGACCCAGGGACGTCTAGATTCTTTGTCAGTTTAGAAGATGAAATGATAAAGTTATATGGTGGAAAAGGAATTGAAAAGATTTTAAAAAGGATGAATGCTAAAGATGAAGATGCAATTGAGAGTAAATCATTATCTAAAGCTATAGAAAGAGCTCAAAGAGGAATAGAAGGTAAGAATTTTGAGCAAAGAAAAAATGTACTTAAATATGATGATACTATTAATGAGCAAAGAAAAGTTATATATGAGGAAAGAAACAGAGTTTTAAATGATTTAAATATATCTGAGGATATACAAAAAATGGTTAGAGAAATAATAGAAGATGCAGCTAATAAATATTTATCTAATCAAAGAGATTATTATGGTTACTTTAAATCTTTGTACAATGCTTTTATGCCTCCAAATACATTGTTGATTCCAGGTGTAGATAAAAAAAGTGTAGATGAAGTTGTACAACACACATATGAAATATCCAAAAGAGTTTATGATATTAAAAAAATGGAAGTTGGTATAGACAAAATAGAAGAATTAGAGAAGAGAGTTTTATTGCAAGTAGTTGATACTTATTGGATGGACCATATAGATGCAATGGATCAACTAAGACAATATATAGGTCTTAAGTCATATGCACAAAAAGATCCATTTAAGGAATATGCTTTAGAAGGATATGATATGTTTGAAGAACTAAATAGAAAAATAAGAACAACAACAGTTCAATATTTGTACAAGTTTGATTAATTAAAAATACAATTCAAAATAGTTTTTAGAATTATTTTGAATTGTATTAGGTAATAATATATGACCTAATTATTTAACTTAGAAAAAAGAAGCTATATTTAAAATAATAATTACTTTAAAATATAGCTTCTTTTTGTGTGAGAAATACGGAAAAAAGAGATGATTGAAATTTCTTTCTTCCTTTTAATATTATACTATAAAGAGTATTAAAAGTCTATTAGTTATAAGTGGTAAAATCAAATAAAATTACAAAATTGTTACTTTTATGTATACATAAATACATGCCAATATTTTACATGGAAAAAAATGATTAATTTTTGTATAATGAAATAAAGATTATAATAAAGCTAGAGTTATCATACACATTGAAATAATATTATATTTATATTATAATTTATAGATAATAAGTAATTTTAAAAATAGAAATGTATATAATTCATAATCTAAATAAAGTTTATCTATACTATGAAGTATCAAATATTTTAATGTTGTGTATGATAATTCTGGAGTATTGAAATTTTTATAATTACAATTTATATTGACAATTAAGTTGTTTAACAAGTAAGAGCATCAAAGGAAATATATTAGAAATTGAGGGGAGTACAAGTTATGAATATACCAAAAAAAATTATATCGTTATTGACAATAACAATAATGTTAAGTGGATTATCTTTAAATACAGTAAATGCTTCAACAAAAGAATCTTTAGTTGGTACTGGAAGATGGGAGACTGCTATACAAATAAGTAAAAATGGTTGGGAAAGTTCAAAAGAAGCAGTATTAGTCAATGATAGTTCAATAGCAGATGCATTATCAGCAACACCATTTGCAAAAGCTAAAAATGCTCCAATTTTATTAACACAAAGTAATAGTCTGGATGCAAGGACTAAAGCTGAATTAAAAAGATTAAATGTATCAAAAGTTTATTTAGTAGGAGGAAATGTTACACTAAGTTCTAATTTAGAAGATGAGTTGAAAAGTATAAACATTAACTCAGAAAGAATATCTGGAGATAGTAGATATTCTACTTCGTTAGAATTAGCTAAAAAGATAGATAGTATAAACACTATTTCTAAAATTGTTGTTGTAAATGGTCAAAAAGGTCTAGCTGATGCTGTAAGTGTTGGAGCAGCAGCAGCTCAAGGAAATATTCCTATAATACTTTCAGATACTACTAATGGAACTAGTACTTCAAAAGATTTTATAAGTAAACATAATATAACGACATCTTATGTAATTGGTGGTACTAATTCTGTATCTGAAGATGTTAAAAATTCACTTCCTAATGCTAAAAGACTTTCTGGAGAAAATAGAAACCAAACTAATGCAAAAGTTATAGAGGAATTTTACAAGGGCACAAATTTAAAAAATTTATATATAACTAAAGATGGTATGAAAAAACAGGGTGACTTAATTGATTCGTTAGCTGTTGGTGTTTTAGCTGCTAAAAATAGTTCACCTGTTCTTTTGGCAGGGAATAAATTGGACTCTGTTCAAAAGGATATATTAGATACCAAAATTTTTGATAAGATTACACAAGTTGGTGGAAATGGAAATGAAGATGTATTTAAGTCAATGCAAGATACTCAAGAAGAAACTAAATACATAGTTGAAACAATTTCTGAACTTGATACTGCTATAAAAAAATCAGATGCTAATGATATTATAAGATTTAAAAATGATGATAAAATAACTGGATCAATTGATATAAGTACAAAAAAAGCGATAACAATTGAATTCAATGGATTGTATAGTGGAAAAGTAAATATAAATATACCAAATGGAGATATACATAATTATGGAGATATGACAGGTCAGATGGATATTAAAGATATAAAAGCTGACACCTTGGTAAATGAAGGGTCAATTAATGAGATAACAATATATGACCCAAATGGTTGTAAAATAGAAAATGAAAAAGATGCTGATATTTGGAAAATAACATTACTGGATACATCTAAGAATACCTATATAAATAATAGTGGAACTATAACTAAAATAGTTAGTGATGCATCAAATACAACTATAAAAAATTCAGGAAAGATTGATTTAATAAGTGGGACTAAGTCTCCAGCAGTAAGTGGCAATCAAGCTATTGATGAAAATATAAAAGATAATGATGGTAAAGAAGCAGGAGGAATCTCTGTATATGTGGATCCATGTTCTCCTCCAAAAGAAGGAAAGGTAATGTTAAGAATACCAAAAGAGCCTAGAAATTCTAGTTATAACATATACTACAGAATCGTTAAATCTAGACCATCTGCAATGGATGTAGGAGATACTATATCGAAAAGTAGTTGGACTAAAGTAACTACTAGAGATTCATTTATGATTAGTGCACCAGATGGATATTATGTAGAAGCTGCAGAAATCTATGATTCTGATAGAAAGGTAAGTAAGTGGGGGAGATCAGGAAGTATAGATGATGGATATAATAATACAACTTCGTCAGCAATATTAAGAAGCTATAAATAGAATACATACTACATGGTGTAGGATTATATTATGTTTATGTATGTTTATTAAAATATGAAAGTTTATGTGAGATAAGTCAAAATAAATAACATAAAAAATAAGTTATATAAACTTGTTGCAATAAATTATTTTAATTATTGTAAGGTCACTATATAGCTTATTTTTATGAAAAAGTATAATACTAAGCCTAAAATAAATATACTATTTTTAATATTAAATTTTTAAAATTATTGCTCAATAAAGTTTTAATAATTTGAAAAGTAGTGTATACTCATTTTATGGAGAATCTTAGTGAAATAAGAATTAATAAGGAGGAAATGGTAAGTTGAATATAACTAATAAATGTGTTTTAGGAATGTCTGTTTTAGCAATTTTGAGTTTTGGATTTTCTGCATTTCAAGGCAATGCTCAAATTGCTGAGAGAAAAAAGGATTATAATATATATCTTGATGCTAATTCTGACAAAGATAATGTAAAAGCTTCTTTGGATGATATTTCTAAATTAGAAAAAAAATATGGAGAAAGTGATGCATTAGGTGTATCTAAGATTAATTTGTACGAAAAGATGGATGATTACAAAAGTTTACAATATGAAATTGAAAAAATTTATAATAGATATCCTCAAACAAGGAATACTGTTTCATTAGTACTTTTATATTCTGAAGCTGCTTTGAAAAATGGTAATAAAGAATTGGCAAAAAAAATGATTGATGAAGCAATTAGACTAGGAGCACAAAATAATTATAAAGAAAGAGTAGATAAAGTATTATTACAATTAAATTAAAAGGAGAAATATATGTTAGATAAGTATTATAACAGAGGAAAAATCGAACAAGTAGATAAGATTATTTTATTTATATTATTATTTATGATGTGTATTATACCTATAATAACTCATGGATACACTTCTACAAACTATAGTCCAATCTTTACATTAACATTGTATTCTTCAGGAGAAAGAGTGGAGATTTTTAATTTTTATAAAACAACAATATTATATTTAGGAACATTAGTAGTTTTTGGGCTTTTCATATATAAAATATTAATTCTTAAAGAAGAGTTAATACAAAGGAAAATAAATATAATATTATTTATATTAGCAATAGGAGTAATATTATCAGCTATTTTTTCTGACTATAAAGATATAGCCTTGTTTGGAAATCCTGATAGATTTGAGGGTGCTCTAGCTTGGTTTTGCTATATAGTTATATTTTTTATTCTATATAACATTAAAATTAATATAAAGGATTTTAAATTATTCTATTTTGGATTATTTCCTTTTTTAATCATAAATTTATTTTTAGGGTTAGCTCAATTTTTTGGAATTAATGTTTTAAACTCTAAAATTTTAACTTTTCTTATTGGTGGAGATAATTTATCTGGAACTTTTTGGACAACTTTATACCATTTTAACCTTATGAGTGGAATAGCATCTGTTATTTTTAGTGCTAGTTTTGTGTATATGTTATTTGAAAAAGATATTAAGAAAAAAATGATACCATTGCTTGGGTCAATTATGTCATTTACAATAGTTCTAGTATCAAATTCTATAAGTGGGTTTTTGACATCTATATTATTATTTCCAATTATATTAGTTCTAGCATGGAGATTTGTAGATAAAAAAGAATTAAGTATATGGTCAATTATTGTAGCTGTAATTAATTTTATTATATACACTATATTAAACAAATATAATCATAATGTATATCAAGAAACATTCTCTGTATTTGGTAAATTAAATCAAGTATCAGTGCTAATACTACCTATGTTAATAGTAGTATTTATATTATTGATTGTTATAATGAAGTTTATAAATAAAAAGAAATTTTTTAACTTTGTAATGATATGTTCAGTTGTTATAGTGTCAATTGGATTATTATTTTTCTCATATAGATTAAATAAAGAAAATAGTATTTTAGAGAATAATCCAAGTGCAAATATTGTTAAGATTGAAGATTCTAAAGTGTTTCAAGTGATAAATGTCATGAGCACAGACCGTTTAAATATTTGGAGTAAGGTAATGCATTTTATAAATGAAAATCCTATACTTGGGAATGGGTTTGATACTTTTCCATATAAATTTATTAGTACTGACAAGAATGGTGCTTTAAGTACATATGGAGAAGTCATAGATAAACCACATAGTTGGTATATGAGCGTTGCATATGGAAGTGGTGTAATTGGTATAATTGGCTTAATAGGAGTAATATTATACTTAATAAAACAAACTTTCTATATTTGTGTAGATAAAAATAATGATAAATTTTTATACATATTTTTTATTGGTTTTTTATCATATTCTATTCAAGGAGTTTTTAATGACAGTTTAGCAGGTACTTCTGTTATATGTTGGATATTTGCAGGTTTAACTGCTAATAGAATTTTCACAATAAAATCTGAATAGATTTTAAAATAAAATGGTGTAGTAGTTTAAGTATAGCAAACTATGTCATTTTATTTTGAAAAGAATCAAAATTATTGGAAGTTAGTATTTTAATATATTTGTAAATAAGATAAAATAATAAATATATATTTATATTATGTAAAGTATAAGTCTATTATAAAGTGAAAATTATTTGATTTGAAGGGAGTAGAACATTGGATGTAAGCGTAATAATACCAACTAGGTGTGCAGAAAAATATATAGATAATCTTATAGAGAGACTATTTAATCAAACTGTAAAGCCCTGCGAAATAATAATAATAGATACTGTATCTGGCGATAAGACTAAAGAAATTTGTAAGAAATATAAAAATGTAGAATATATACAAATAGAACAAAATGAATTTAACCATGGAAAAACAAGAAACACAGCTGCTAAATTAGCTATTGGAGAGGTAATAGTTTTTATGACACAAGATGCATATCCTAAAGATGATAAATTCATAGAAGAACTAATAAAGCCGTTAGGAAAAAATGATGTTGTATGTACATATGGAAGACAGTTGGCAAAAGAAAATGCAAAACTTTTAGAAACATTTTCTAGAAACTTTAATTATGGAGATAAAGATATAATAAAATCTAAAGTAGATATTCCTAAACTTGGGATAAAAACTTTTTTCTTCAGTAATGTTTGCTCTTCTTTTATTAAGGATTGTTTTTTTGAACTTGATGGATTTCCTGAAAATATAATAATGAATGAAGATATGATAATAGCATCTAAATTTATATATAATGATAAGAAAATATATTATGCATCAAAAGCTAAAGTAATACATTCTCATGAATATACATATTTACAGCAATTTAAAAGAAATTTTGATATTGGAGTTGCATTCATGGAAAATAGAATGTATTTAAAAGAAGTAAGTTCAGAATCAGAAGGATTAAAATTTATAAAAGAGGCAATTAAATTTTTGTTAAAAAACAATAAATTTTATTTAATACCTAGCTTAATTTTAGAAAGTGGATTTAAGTTTATTGGATATAGAATGGGAACATATCATAATAAAATGCCGAAAAGTATTGTCAAAAGAATTAGTATGCATTCATTTTACTTTGACAGAAAAGATGTAATGGAGGATGTTTACAGTGAAAGTAATAATAACTGGAAGTAAAGGACAACTTGGTCTTGAGATCATAAATCAATTAGAGAAGATAAATAGTAAATTTATGAGAAAAAAATATGATATAAATTCAACTACTAGTAGTAGTTTAAATATAACTAATTTGGAAGATGTAAAAAGAATTATTTTAAATGAAAGACCTGATGTAGTTATAAATTGTGCAGCTCATACTAAAGTAGATTTATGTGAAAGTGATATAGAAAATGCATATAAAATAAATGCATTAGGTGTTAGAAATTTAGCTATAACTTGTGAAAAGATAGGTGCTAAGCTTGTTCAAGTATCTACTGATTATGTATTTAATGGAGATAGTTCTGTTCCATATAGAGAAGATAGCATTACTTGTCCTAATTCTATTTATGGTAAGAGTAAATTGATGGGGGAAAATTTTGTAAAACAATTTTCTTCTAAGTATTTTATAATTAGAACTGCATGGCTTTATGGTGAAGGTAATAATTTTGTTAGAACTATGATTAATTTAGCAAAAAATAATAACAAAATTAATGTTATAAATGATCAATTTGGAACTCCTACAAGTACTGTTGATTTAGCAAGAGTTATAATTAATTTAATTGAAACTGAGTATTATGGAATTTATCATGGAACATGTAAAGGACAGTGTAGTTGGTATGACTTTGCATATAAAATTTTTGATACAATTGGTTTAAAAAATGTAATACTTAATCCCATAAGTAGTAATGAGTTTAAAAGCATTGCACAAAGACCTATGTATTCAGTTTTAGATAATTTTATGTTAGATTTAATTGGAATGGATACTTTCAGAAATTGGGAAGATGCATTGATTGAATATTTGAAAAAATAAAAGTAATAGGAGATAAATTATAATGAAAGGAATTATATTGGCAGGAGGATCTGGAACTAGATTATATCCTATAACTAAATGTGTTTCAAAACAAGTGTTACCTATATATGATAAACCTATGATATATTATCCAATGTCAGTTCTTATGTTAGCTGGAATAAGGGAAATTCTTATTATATCAACTAAAAGAGATATAAACTTATTTAAGGAGTTATTTGGAAATGGACAGCAACTTGGATTAGATATAAAGTATGAAATTCAACATGAACCTAATGGGATTGCAGAAGCATTTATAATAGGAGAAAAGTTTATAGGCAAAAGTAAGGTAGCACTTGTATTAGGTGATAACATATTTTATGGTTATGGATTTACTGAAAGATTAAATAATGCAGTAGAAAGAGAAGAATCAACTATATTTGGATATCATGTTAGTGATCCAAAGTCATTTGGTGTAGTTGAATTTGACAGTGCTTTTAATGTATTATCAATAGAAGAAAAACCCAAAATTCCAAAATCTAATTATGCAGTACCTGGACTTTATTTTTATGATAATAATGTAGTTGAAATAGCTAAAAAAATTAAACCTTCTGAAAGAGGAGAGCTTGAGATTACTTCTATAAATAATGAATATTTGAGAAGAGGAAAATTGAAAGTAGAGTTATTTGGAAGAGGTATGGCTTGGTTAGATACAGGTACTCATAGAGGTTTATTAGATGCTGCTAATTACGTGGAAGTTGTACAAACTCGACAAGGGCTATATATTGCATGTTTAGAAGAAATTGCTTATAGTAAAGGATACATAGATAAATGTCAATTACTTGAGTTAGCAAAACCTCTCATGAAAACTGAATATGGTAAATATTTATTGAAAGTGTCAGGAGAGTTAAATATGGAAGAAATTAATAAAAGTATTTAATATAAGGAGAAAATAGTGGAAAAATTTAACTTTATAAAAACTAGTATAAAAGATTTATATATAATAGAACCAACCTTATTTGGAGATTCAAGAGGTTATTTTATGGAAAGTTATAATAAAAAAGATTTTTTTGATGCTAATCTTAAAATGGAATTCGTTCAAGATAATGAATCAAAATCAAAAAAGGGTGTTTTAAGGGGTTTACATTTTCAAATAAAAAATCCTCAAGGTAAATTAGTTCGTGTAACAGAAGGACAGGTTTATGATGTAGCTGTTGATTTGAGAAAAAATTCAGAAACCTATGGGAAATGGGAGGGTGTATTATTATCAGAAGAAAATAAAAAACAATTTTACATTCCAGAAGGCTTTGCACATGGATTTTTAGTGTTATCTGAAGTTGCAAAATTCAGCTATAAATGTACTAATTTTTATGATCCAACATCTGAAGGTGGTTTATTATGGAATGATAAAGATATAGGAATAGAATGGCCTTTAGAGAATATAGATGAAATATTATTATCAGATAAAGATAAACAACAAAAAAGATTGAAAGATTTTGATACAACATTTATATATTAAAAATATTTAGGAGAATGACTATGAAAATTTTAATAACAGGAGGAGCAGGATTTATTGGATGTAATTTTGTTCGTTATATGATTAATAAATATAAAGATTATGAAATAGTAAATTTAGATTTGTTAACTTATGCAGGTAATTTAGAATCTTTAAAAGATATAGAAAAAGAAGCTAAATATAAGTTTGTTAGAGGAGATATTTCAGATAAAAACTTTATATTTAATTTATTTGAAACTGAGAGATTTGATGCAGTTATAAATTTTGCAGCAGAATCTCATGTGGATAGGTCTGTTTTAAATCCAGCAATATTTATACAAACAAATGTAGTTGGAACTCAAGTTTTACTTGAGGCATCTAGGAAATATAATGTGAAAAGATATCACCAAGTTTCTACTGACGAGGTTTATGGAGACTTGCCACTGGATAGAAAAGACTTGTTTTTTACAGAAGAAACTCCTTTAAATCCAAGTTCCCCATATTCAGCTTCTAAGGCAGCAGCAGATTTTTTAGTTAGTTCATATTATAAAACATATGGACTACCAATAACTATCTCAAGGTGTTCTAATAATTATGGGCCATATCATTTCCCAGAAAAATTGATACCACTTATGATTTCTAAAGCTCTAAATAATGAAAGGCTTCCTATTTATGGGGATGGTAAAAATGTGAGAGATTGGTTACATGTATATGATCATTGTAGTGCTATAGACTTAATTTTACATAATGGAATTAATGGTCAAGTATATAATGTTGGTGGAAATAATGAGAAAACAAATTTAGAAGTTGTTAAAATTATTCTTAAAGAACTTAGTAAATCTGAAAATTTAATAAAATATATTGATGATAGACCAGGACATGATTTAAGATATGCTATTAACGCTGAAAAACTAAAAAATGATCTTGGATGGAAACCTAAATACACATTCTGTTCAGGGATAAAGGATGTAATAGATTGGTATCTTAATAATGAAGAATGGTGGAAAAAAATAATCCTTAGAAGAGAAGATTAAAAATTTGTTAGAAATATATTATAATAAGGAAATTTGATTGGAGTACAAAGATGTTTTTTATAAAAGAATTATATAAAAATAAGAAATTAATTTTTGATTTAGCAAGAAATGATTTTAAAACACGATATGCAGGTTCATATTTAGGAATATTTTGGGCATTTATTCAACCTATAGTGACTATACTTGTATATTGGTTTGTATTTCAGGTTGGATTTCGTTCAGCTCCAATAGAAAATTTCCCATTTGTACTATGGCTAATATCCGGTATAGTTCCATGGTTTTTTTTCTCAGAGTCATTAATGAATTCTACTGGAAGTTTAATAGAGTATAGTTATCTTGTAAAAAAAGTTTTATTTAAAATAAGTATACTTCCTTTGGTTAAGACAATATCTTCTTTGTTTGTACATATATTCTTTATCACTTTTACTGTGTTACTTTATATTGTCTATAAAGAATTTTCTGGTATATATATTTTTCAAATAGTTTATTATTCGATTTGTACATTTTATTTGTCGTTAGGAATTTCATATATAACATCTTCAGTAATACCATTTTTTAAGGATATCAGAGAAATAATAAATATATTTCTTCAAATAGGTATGTGGATGACTCCTATAATGTGGAATTATAGTATGTTACCAGAAAAATACCAATGGATTTTGAAATTGAATCCTATGTACTATATTGTAGAAGGATATAGAGATTCATTTATAAATAAAGTCTGGTTTTGGGAGAGATATAATCAAACCATATATTTTTGGCTTATTTCTACAATAATTTTTGTTTTTGGAATACATTTATTTAAAAAATTAAAGATACATTTTTCTGATGTTCTATAAAAGAGGTGACAAAATGGCAGATATAGCTGTAAAAATTGATAAAGTTAGCAAAATATATAAATTGTATGATAAACCAATAGATAGACTAAAAGAGACTTTAAGTATATCAAAAAAAAATTATCATAGAAAACATTATGCTTTAGATTGTATATCATTTGATGTAAAACAAGGTGAAACTATCGGAATTATTGGGACAAATGGTTCTGGAAAGTCTACATTATTAAAAATGATAACTGGTGTATTAACACCAACATATGGAGATATAGCTGTTAATGGCAAAGTGTCTGCATTGTTAGAACTAGGAGCTGGATTTAATCCTGAGTATACTGGTATAGAAAATATATATTTGAATGGTACAATGATGGGATATACAAAATATGAAATAGAAAAAAGAATAGATAATATATTAAATTTTGCTGACATTGGAGATTTTGTCAATCAACCAGTAAAAACTTACTCAAGTGGTATGTTCGCTAGATTAGCATTTGCTGTATCTATAAATGTAGATCCAGATATATTAATAGTTGATGAAGCTTTGAGTGTTGGAGACGTCTTTTTCCAAGCAAAGTGTTATGATAAATTTAATGAGTTTAAAAAGATTGGAAAAACAATAATATTTGTGAGTCATGATATGGGAAGTATAGTAAAATATTGTGATAGATGTGTTTTAATAAACCAAGGAAAATTTATTAAAGAGGGAAAGTCTTCTGAAATAGTTGATATATATAAAAAAATTTTAGTAAATCAGTACAATCCAGATAAGAAGGAAGAAGATTTTACTATAAGTAATTTTGAACACAATAATTCAAATTATTGGAATGAAAATTTAATCTTAAATCCTAATAAATTAGAATATGGAAATAAAAAACTTGAGATTATAGATTTTGCTATATTTGACAGTGAAAATAAAATAAATAATAAGATAAATAAAGGTGAAGAATTTACAATAAAAATAAAAATAAAAATAAATGAAAAAGTTAAAAATCCTATTTATGCATTTACAATAAAAGATTTAAAAGGAACAGAAATAACAGGTACGAATACATTTATGGAGCATATAGATACAGATAATTATTCAAATAAAAAAGAAGTTATAGTCTCTTTCAAGCAAATAATGAATTTACAAGGAGGTTCCTATTTATTATCTTTAGGATGTACAGGATATGAAAGAAATAATGATTTTACAGTATATAATAGATTATATGATGTTTGTAATATAGATGTAATTTCATCAAAAAATAGTGTTGGATATTATGATATGAACTCTACAGTAAAGTTGATATATTTTTAGGATTGAGGTGATTTTATTTTGAATAGAAAGCATATTGGTAATGTTATATTAGATTTAAGTTTTTATAAAGGTGAAGATAAATATTCTGATGGTAGCATAGAGGAAGAAATATTGGATAGTGTGAAAGAATTTGATAATGAGAACTTTGATGATTTAATAAAAGAACATAAAAGTTGGCCATTTTTATATCATTTATCTAACATTAGAACTAACATAATAGAATGGTTACCAATTGATAAAGAAAAGAATATCTTAGAAATCGGGTCAGGTTGTGGAGCAATTACAGGAAAACTTTCAGAAATGGCTAAAAGTGTTACATGTATAGAGCTATCAAAAAAAAGAAGTTTAATTAATGCATATAGAAATAAGAATAGAAGTAATATAGAAATCTTAATTGGAAATTTTAGTGATATAGAAAAAGAAATAGATAAAAAATATGATTTTATAGTTTTAATAGGAGTTTTAGAATATGCAGAAAGTTATATAGCATCTCAAAAACCATATGAAGATTTTCTTAAAAAAATAAAAACGCATCTTACTGATAATGGTTGTGTTATTATTGCGATAGAAAATAAGTTTGGATTGAAGTATTGGGCTGGTTGTAAAGAAGATCATGTGGATAGATATTTTGAAGGGATAGAAGGTTACAGTCAAAGTAGTGGTGTAAAAACTTTTTCTAAGCCTGAACTAAAAAAGTTATTTAAAGAGTCAGGATTTCATAAATATGATTTTTATTATCCTTACCCAGATTACAAACTACCATATGTAATATATTCTGATAATTATCTACCTAAAAAAGGCGAACTTACTAAAAATATTAGAAATTTTAATAGTGATAGATTAGTTACTTTTGATGAGAATAAAGTATTTGATTCTATTATAGAAAGCAATTTATTTAGTATATTTTCAAATTCATATTTGATTATATTACAAAAGGATGGAGAACATAATGAATAGAACTATTTATTCTAAATATTCGAATGAAAGAGATAAGAAGTTTCAAATAAGAACTAGTATAATTGAAAATGAAAATATTAAAAAGGTTGAAAAAGTAGCTTTAACAAAAGATGCTTTAAATCATATAAATAACATAGAAACTAATTATTTAAAGCTATTTAATTGTTATAAAGATAATAATTCAATTAGAATAATAAAATGCATTAAAAAAATACATGATAGAGTGGAATTTGAATATATAAAGGGAAAAACTTTAGATGAAATAATTACTGAACATTTAATTTCAAAAAATGTGAATAAAACATTTAATATAATAAAATTTTTTTTTAATAGTATATTTAATGAAGAAAATCTATATGATTTTTATATTACAGAAGAATTTATTAATATATTTGGAAGACATAAATTTATAGAAAATCTTAAATCTTATAAAGTATCTAATATAGATTTTATTTTTAGTAACACAATTGTAAATGATAAATTAAATATTATTGATTATGAGTGGTTCTTTAATTTTCCAATACCAATAAATTATATCATTTATAGGTCAATATTCAATTATAATATCAATCATGAGATTAAAATTGATAACAAAATATATGGATTTTTAGGAATAAAGGAAGTTGAAATTAAAATATATGAAGATATGGAGTCAAATTTTCAAAAGTATGTAAAAGGAAATGCTTTAGATATAGATTTGATACATAATTATTTAGGATATACAAATTATAATTTATCTGATTTCTTTAAGGATATAAAGGGTAATGAATTTGTTTGTTATATACAAGATAATACTATGGATAGTTATTCAGAAAAATGTACAATAAGAAAAATATTACTTGATAATAGTGTATCAATAAAAATTGATTTTAGAAAGTATAAGAATTTGAAAAAAATAAGAATAGATCCATTGGATTGTGCATGTGTTATAGAATTACATAGTTTATATGGGCTTTATAAAGGATGTCCTGTAGATATAGAAGTGAAAGAAAGCAATTGTTTTATACAATATGGAGAAAAGTATGTATTTTTAACAGATGATCCTCAACTAGATATAAATTTATTTAATAATAATGTAGATTTTATATTTATAGAGTATGATTTTATAACTTACAATAGTGATCAATTAGACTCTATTAGGTTTTTATTAACTTATTTAAAGGAAGAAAAAGATAGTATTATAGAAGAAAAAGATAG
>NZ_JAGWCX010000026.1:0-49782 GCF_020657775.1 Clostridioides sp. ZZV14-6345
ATATTTTGATGTTATAATTAGACCGATTACCAATTTGGTGTAATGGCTGGAGCTTTTGCAGGTGGAGAGGGCGACTTTACAACAGCATTTGAACCTACAGCAACAGCTATGGAAAAAGAAGGTAGTGGATATATAGTTACATCTATAGGAAAAGACTCTGGGGAAATACCTTTTACAGCTTACTCTACTACAAGATCATATATGAAAAATAATAAAGATTTAATTCAGAGATTTACAAACGCTGTTTATAAAGGCCAACTATGGGTTCAACAAGCACCTAGTAAAGAAATAGCTAAGGCTATGCAACCCTTCTTTGAAGATATATCTTTAGAAGACTTAATAACAGTTGTAGATAGATATAAATCAATAGATGCATGGTCTCAAAATCCTGTGTTAAAAGAAGAAGGCTTAAATAAATTAATGTCTGTTATGAAAGAAGCTAAGGAATTAGATAAGGAAGCATCTTATAAAGATATCGTAAACACTGAGTTTGCCAATAACGCTATAAAAAATATCAAATAAATATATGTTTAACCTTAACTAAATATTTTCTTAATTATATAATAAAAACTAATAAAAATATAAAAAGAGTCTTTAAAAGACTCTTTTTATATTTTGAGATTAAAGTTTATATAATAAAATAGAAATCAAAGTACTAATTGTACCTATATATCTATCCTCTGTATTCTGCTCCAGCATTAATTTTTGTAATTTGAACAGCTACCATTTCTTCATTACTTCCATTAGTAATTTCATGCCACTCTCCTGTTGGTACAAAAACAGTATCGCCGCTTTTTACATCACATTCATGTTCACCAAGTTTCATTTTACCTTCTCCTTTTAGGAACACAAATATTTGTTCACCATTAGGATGTCTATGAGCATTAAGAACTTGATTAGGTTTAAAATAATAAACTTCTGAAGTTATATCGCTACCAGCAAATACTGGTATTTTTGGAACTGCTGCATCATTATATTGAGCTAAACTTCCATCTAATAGATTCTTTTTATTTTCATGCATACTAGAAATACCTCTTTTCTATATTATAGATTTACTATTATTATTCCAATATAAGAAAATAGTATTCTCATTCCTTATGATAAGAATAAAATTATTTTATTTTTAAATAAAGTAAAGTTATATTTTATACTTAGAAAAAAGTATCTCTATAAAATATAACAATTGGCATAACATGATAAATTTATGGTGATTATCACAATAACAATTGTTACAGCTAAATAGTTAATGGCATAAAATATATTCTTTTATGCCACTTTTATTTTATATAGTATTTTCAATAATTTTATAAAGATAAATTTCTGTTTTGTCAGTAAAATGTCAGTAATTTTTTTATTATTTTTTTGCTTTTTTTAGATTTAAATAACTGAGAAATGTAACTTTATATTCTAAGCTATTGCATAAATATTATAAAAATCAAGCTTCATTTTCCAGGGTGTTTTTTATTCATTTTGCTTATTTTGTTTTTTATTTCTTCTAATTATTTTTTGCTTCAAAATAACGTTTTTATTTTGGATTTTAAATGGGTTATATAATTTTCAGCGATGCTTTATACCTTTTTGATGAAAATAAGCTTAAAATCAATTTAAATACCCGATAGGATAATTGAGTCTAAAACTTTCGTTTTTAGTTGATTATATTTTTATTATGTAAACTAAAATTTCTGTTAACTTTTTTATGTACTATATACTTTTTAAACCATTAATATAATCTTGAAATTATTTTTATATTAATTAATTTATATGAATATTTATTTTATATTCATGATACTAATATAAAATCCAAAGTGAATTTAGCCATGGGAAAAATATATTACAAAAAAAGTGCCTCATGAACTAAAAAATTCATTTTGAGACACCCCTTTTTTGTTATCTATCAAAAACAATGGTTTTCCATAATGCAAAAAATTCTCTTGTGTAATAAGTAGGTACAAATGAAGGTTTTGATTTACTAGCATAAAAAGAAGTATTTTTATATCCATTTCTATATGCTAATATTTTACTTCTAAGAACATGAAAATCTGTTGTCACTATTTTGATTTTTAAATTTTTTAATTTTATTTCATTATGTTCTTCTATCTTCAACTTTGAATACTTAAAGTTCTCATGAGTATTAGTGGATTTATCTTCTTCTATTATCCTATTCTTATCTACACCATTTTTTATAAGATAATCCTTCATAGCTTTTGCCTCAGTTATATTTTCTCCACTTCCTTTGCCACCAGATACTACTACATAACAATCATCATTAATTTTTAAATATTTCAATGCAGTATCTAATCTTCCCTTCAAAGTTGTGCTTGGTATAGTCTTCTTTACAGAAGCTCCTAAAATCAATAGATAATCACTTTTTGACTCAAAACTATTTTTAGGATAAAAAACAATTAAACTTTCAGTGATTATGAATACTATTAAAAAAATACTGATTATTATCTTTAACACTCTATAAAAAACCTTCTTTTCTTTGATTTTTTTCTTAAATATTTGATAAACAATTAGTAGAATTCCTACAACTAAGAAAATCTCACTAAATGAAATTCCTCCAAAAACTATTTTAAGATAAAAATAGTAAATTGCAAATATTATACCTAATATCAAACTTATACTATTTAACATATCGTCAAAATCCTTTTTATTTATTTTTTTATAAAGAAGTATCTATACATTCTATAAGACAGTTATATTCTCCATCTATCCAATTAATCCAACTTGCTATACTGATATTTGTATCAAATATATTTGTCTCCATTCTGAATTTTGAATGTTTATTTTCTTTCAATCCATTAAGAGGACAATTATTGCATGGGCTACTAGATTTTAATAATGCTTTATAACAAGTTTCTCCCAATTTTATCTCTGAATCTAGATGTGATACCTTATTGTTGATAAAAATAAGTTCATAAGTATTTGGATTTACTATATATACATAATTATCAACAGAATCAAGGACTTCTTTAAGTACCGACTTAGATTTTTCACATTCATTTGTTACTTTTATATTATTATCACTTATATTATTTTCAAGTTTATTCTGGTAGATACAATCATTATAAAGTGCATATTTATCTTTACCTTTACTCTTTGCATAATAAAGTGCTATGTCCGCTTTTTGATAAAGTTCTTTAAATATAGTTCCATGTTCTGGAACAAATGAGATTCCAACTGTACCAGATATCTTATATGTCTTTTTATTTTCAGTATAAGAATTTCTAAATATATCACAGATTTTTTCTGCTTTCTTTTTAACATTCTCGAAAGATTGGATGTTTTTTAAGAATACTATAAACTCATCTCCACCAATACGACCTACTATATCATCTTTTCTAAATATAGGTTTTAAGTGTTTAGAAACTTCGAATAATACTTTATCTCCAAATACATGTCCTAAATTATCATTCACAGATTTAAAATTATCTATATCAACAATTAAAAAAGCATGAATTCCTGAATTTGCTTCCTCGGAATTTAAAAAATCATTAATCAACTTTTCTGTAGTACCTTTATTATATAATCCTGTAAGAGTATCTCTTTCAGCTTTTAGTTTTAATCTGATTTCTTCATTTTTCTGATTATCAATATCTTTGACATAAGCAAGTGCTTTTATATCATTCGTAATAGAATCTTTTATTAAGTGCATTGTGCAAATGACCCAAATCATTTTATTTTCTTGATTCATTCTTCGATATTCCAATTTTATTTCAGTTACATTATTTTTATATGCATCTAATAGGTTTTTACATAAAAATGTATTTAAAAATACTTCTTTATTGTCTTTGTGGATAATACTGTTTGCTATAGTTTTTACCATTTCAGAATAGCTATTGTCAGGCTTAATTCCAAATGGTTTGTGCCAATTTTCATTTCCTTTGATAAAAGTGTCCTTTGATACATTTATTTCATAAGTTATCATTGCTTCTGACAATATAGCTGAATGATACTTACCTTCTTGGTTATATCTTATCTCTGCTTCTTTTTGTTTGCTTATATCTTCTTGTATACCTATTGCTCTTACAGGATTACCATCCTCATCAAAAATAGTAGTTAAAGTAATCTTGTTCCATATATAACTTTCATCTGGAAGTTTTATCTTAACTACAGAACTTGCCGTTTTTGCTCCATTTATTACATTCTCATACATGTTTATGAAATCATCACTAAAATCTTTATGAATAATTCCTGATTCTACTAGAGAATATGGAACATTTTTAGCAATTTGATAAATATTATATTTATCAAGTTCTTTACTAGTATTTAAAAGTGATTTAGTTTTTATATCATACTCAAATATAGTGTTTGATGTTTGTTTTAATGCAATTCTAAATCTTTCCTCATTGATTTTAAGTTTTTGTTCTGCATTTTTCAAGTCTGTTATATCAGTTAGAATCCAAATACCTTTTTTACTACCATCATCATCAATAATAAGTCTTCCTTTTATAGAAACCCAGATAATCGCACCATCTCTTCTTCTTATTCTATGTTCACATACAGCTATACCTTTTGTATCTAACTGATGTTGTATATTTTTAAGAATTTTTTTTCTATCATCATAAAAAACAAGATTACATGCTTTATATTGAAGTTCATTTTTTAATTGTTCATTTGTATATCCAATTATTGAAAGATAACCAGAGTTAGTGTATTTTATAGTAAAATCCTCATTAAATTCTGTTATGAGTATACCACCTAAAATATTTTCTGATACCATTTCAAGTTCTAGATTTTTTTGTTCCATTTCTTGTTCTAATTTTTTTGTTTTAGTAATGTCTACAGTGACACAGCAAATATACTCTTTTCCATCAGGTTCTGTTATAAGTTCTCCCTTGTCCAAAACCCATACTATGTCACCACTTTTTGTTATAATTCTGTATTCTAATTCAATAGTTTTGTTTTTGTAAAGTTGTTCAGAAATTTCTCTTTTTATTCTTTTAACATCATCTTTATGTATTAAACTATAAAAATTATTATTAAATAATGTTTTTAGTTCTTCTCTTGTATAACCAGACAAATCTATAAATCCATCACTTAAAAAGTTAAACTCGCACGTTTCACCAATAGTACACTTTTGTACTCCTCCAGGAATACTATTTGTAATAGATGATATTTCTTTGTTAGCTTTTAATATATGTTTTTGTGATTTATTATTTTTATAAAATATATATGTTATAAGTATGACAAACAACAAGAACACCTTAAAAATAAGCGAAAATGCTAATTGGTTTATTTTATCAATATTTTTTCTTACAGTATATTGTGGTATCACAGAAAGTACATACCAATCATTTACACCAACTGGGGTATAAGTAGCATAACGCTTTTCTCCTTTGTATTTATATGATACAAAACCACTCTTGTTATTTTTTGTATCTTCATATATTTTTTTATAGTTGTAGTCATCATCATCAAAAGAAGCCTTTTTAAATATGTCATATATATTACTACTTGATTTAATCAACTCGTTTGTATGTGAAGATTTTAGAACAAACTGTCCACTAGATTCAAATATATCTATATATCCTTCACTGTTAAAACTTGTTATATCTATTAATTCAGCTAATTTGTCATTGTAGTAAGAACCATACAAAATACCCATTACTTTGTTATTCTTATTAAATATAGGGGTAGCTATAACAAAAGTATCTTTTCCATCAATTGGAGATTTTACAACTTCAGATATATTACTTTCTCCACTAATTGCTTTCTTAAAGTATTGATAATTTGCGACATTCATAATTTTACCATCACTAGTATGGCTTGTACCATCAGGAGATACAATAGAAATTCTTTGAAAATCAGATTCTTTTGATACACTAGCTAATAATGGGATTATTTCCGGTTTATCTATAGTGTCAAAGTATGAAACCATATTTGCCACACTTTTTATAAAGGATAAGGAACTATCTAATTTTATTTTTATAGCATTAGAACTTTGTAAAGATATTTCTTTTAAATTAACTTTATTATTTTCTTCTTCTTGAACATTAGTTTTAAACGCAAAATCAGAAAAAGAAATTATTGTAAATAAAAATATTAAAATAATACTCAGTACACTTTTTAACGATTTTGCTCTTATCACTTAATCATCACCTCCCATTTAAAATTTATTGACTATATTTTATAGACTAATTTTTCAAATTCTTTAATTGGTAATGGTTTTGAAAAATAATATCCTTGAACAATATCACAGTTTGCTTTTTTTAACATTTCTATTTGACTTTTTGTCTCGATTCCTTCAGCAACAACACTTATTCCCAATTGTTTAATGAGAGAAACTATACTTTTTATAACAATTTGACTCTTATCAATATCTTTATCATCTATAAAAAATCCTCTATCTAATTTTATTACATTTAATGGTATATTCTTAAGCATATTTACAGAAGAATATCCTGAGCCAAAATCATCCATTGAAATTATAAAACCAATATCCTGTAGATTTCGACTTACATCAAATAGAATATCAGTATCTCCAAACATACTAGATTCAGTAATTTCAATCTCTATTAAATTATATGGTACTTTATATCTATCACATATATTTACTATTTTTGAAATAAAGTCTTTTTTTAAAAAATCAACTCTTGAGAAGTTTACAGATATAGGTAAAGGTGAAATTCCTTTATCAAATAAAGACCTGATTTCTTTACAAGCTTGTTCTAATATGTACATATCAATCTTTTTGATAAATCCATTTTTTTCAAAGATAGGAATAAAATCACCTGGATATATGATTTCTTTTTCTGTATATTGCCATCTGACTAGGGCTTCACTTCCACAAAATTTATCTAATTTAATATTATATTTTGGTTGTAAATACATTACGAATTGACCATTTTCAAGTGCATATTCCATTTCTTTTTCTATCTTATCTTCAAGTAATAATTTATCTCTTAATTCATCATTAAAAAATGCAAAATTTACATCACTATTATTTTTTATTGATGATTTTGCAAGTGAAGCTCTATCACTATATGCACTTACAGATAGAGTCTTATCTTTGATTTCATAGATTCCAAAAGATAAGTTTATAAGTTCATTATTTATAATAATTCTTTTGATAATATTTATTATATCTTCTTTTTTGTCATATGTTAACAATATATTAAAATTATCAGCACTTACACGAGCAAAAGTTTCATTATCATCAGTTAATTCACTTAAAGTATTGGCAATGTTTTTTAAGATTACGTTTCCCTTTTTATGACCATATATGTCATTAATTGCTTTAAATTTATCAATATCAAATATAACCATTGCATATTTATCATTTTGTGATGCTTTTTTCAATAAATTTGTAACATCTAATTCAAATTTTCTCCAATTGGAATAACCAGTCACAAAATCTGTATACGCTATTTTTTCTATAGTTTTTTGACTATGTGCCTTTGAGTATAATATGTAGATTATGATACCTAAAAATAAAAATGAAAGTATAATCCATCCAATAATTGTAACTATTATTAGACTATTTAGTTTTTTAGATACAACCATTTTTGGAACAAAAGATGCTATAAACCAATCATTGATTTCTAGAGATGTATATGCCATATAAAATTTTCTCTCTGATTCTTTAACTTCTACTACACCTTGGTCTGATATTTTCATATTTTTAAAAGTAAAGCTTTTTTCAAAGTTAATTTGAGCTAGATTTGTAATATTCGAGTTTAAATTTTTATGATAAGGCGGAATAATTATCTTACCATTACTATCACATATAAGTGAAAAACCTTCGCCATTAAATGTAGAAATAGACAAGAATTCAGATATAAATTCAAAATTATAATCGGCTGCAATTACAGCAACTATCTTACCTTTATTATATAATGGTACAGCGTATGTTTTAGTAAGTTTTCCAGTAGATTTATCTATTAATGGTTTTGATATATTAGCTTTACCTCTAATAGCAAGTTTAAAATAGTCTCTATCTGAAAAATCTGTTCCAAAGATTCCTTCAGCATAACCTTTCCCATTAGGTAAAATCATCCCTATATTATTGTAATCACTTCTTTTATTAAATGATTTCAACATTTTTAAAGTTTTTTCTAAATTGAAATCTTCCTCGGTTTCTAAAAGTTTAGAAATATTTTCTAATTCTTTTAAATTACTTGTCAATTTGCTATTAATGACAATTTTGCTTTCTTCACTAATTTCAGATAAATAATTTTTTGTTTCATATTCTAACACTCTATCCATATTACTTACGTAAAAAAATGCAAATATACTAAAAAAGAATAATACTATAAATGCTATTGATGTATTTTTTACTATCGGTCTACTGTTTTTCAAATATCTACACCTCACCCTCCTTAGTAATTATAATATAATTGATTCACTTTATTTTACTATTAATAACTGTTTTTTACAATTAAGTTTTATAAATTATTGATAAAGGTCAATTTAAATAAATACCATTTACAGGATAATAATATTTAAGGGTACAAATACATCAATAGCATATTTAATTATATTGAATCTATAGTTACTAATATAATTAAATATACTATCATTTATATTTATACCCATCTATATATAGCTTAAATAGCAATCTTTATTTTTCTAAAGCCTCTCTTCTTATTGATGATTTTTTAAAATATTCTATCAATTTGTTTTTATCATTATTAAAGATAGCATCTTTTACTAAGTTTACTTCTAATTCAAATTTCTCTATAGATTTTAGTAAATTATCTCTATTCCCTAAAAAAAGTTCGCTCCATAAGTCTTCATTCATATTTGCAATTCTAGTTAAGTCTCTATAACTATCTCCAATAAATTTACCTGTATCTCTACCTTCTTCATCACTATTTATTAGAGCAACTGCCATAACATGAGGTAGCTGAGATGTAAAAGCTATAATCTCATCATGCTTCTGTGAAGTTAGTTTTTTTACTCTTTTGAATCCTATATCTAAAATTAAATTTTCAACCAATTCTAAGTTTTTTATATTATTTTTACCAGTTGGAGTAATTATATAATTTGCACCATTAAAAACTTCTTCACTTGCAAAATCAATTCCCTTTTTTTCCCTACCTGCCATGGGATGACCAAATATAAAATCTATATCACCTGGAATAATTTGCAACACATCATTGATAAGTGTTTCTTTTATTCCTGTAGTATCAGTAATTATAGTTCCTTTTTTAAAAAAGTCTTTATTATTATTTAAAAAATCTACAATTAATCTAGGATATATAGACAATATAATTAAATCAGCTTTTTTAAATAGCTCTTTACCTGTAGTACATCCTTTTTTTATAATTTTTGCTTCTTCTGCTTTCTTTAAAGTTTCTAAGTCTACATCTACTCCAAATACATTTTCATATCCAGCTTTTTTTAATGCCTTAGCAAAAGAGCCTCCTATAACTCCTAGCCCTACAATAACAATATTCATTATTCTTACTTCCTCCTAGATTATTTTTCTTTAAATGCAAATTTAAAATTTTTACTGATTTCATTTGTAATGTTATATACAGCATTATTTAACGATTTATCATTTAAAATTTCTATATCTGAAAATCTTTTATAAAGATTTATTCTCTCATTATAAAGATTATACAATCTATCTTTTCCATTTTTTAATAAGGGTCTTGAATTAATATTTATATCTTCTAAAATCCTTTGTATAGGTCTATTAATAAAAACTATTATACCTGTTTCTTTTAATATATCCATGTTGACATTCTTTTTTATTACACCACCACCTGTAGATACTACTGTCTTATCACTTATAGAAAGTTCTTTACATGCTTGAGTCTCATAGTCTCTAAAAACACCTTCTCCTTCTGAAAATAATTCTGTTATGCTTTTTTGAGATATTTGACTTATGTAATCATCCATATCACAGAAACTACAATTATATTCTTGAGCCAGAAGTTTACCTATTGTAGTCTTTCCACTACCAGGCATACCTATTAATATTAGTTTTTCTTTTACTTTATTTATCATAACAATCCCCCTTATAAAAACTCTAATTTTAATTCATTATATATAACATCTAAAATACCAGTATCTATTTTAGTATCTTGCCAAATTTCCTGAGATTTTATTGCTTGCCCTACCAACATATATAAACCATCACAAGTTTTTTTACCTATACTATTACCAACTCTTAAAAATTCTGTTTCTCCAGGATTGTAAATTAAATCTACTAATGTATCAAAATTTTGTATAATAGATTTTGGCACTGGCGATATTCCTATATTAGGGTACATACCTACTGGTGTAGCATTTAATATTATATCTCCTTTTATACATTTAAGTTCTTCATAGTCTATTAATATAGCTTTATTATTTAATAATTTTTTGTTACCTTTTTTTCTGGTTGAAACGTAAACCTTCTCTATTCCAGAATCAAGAAGATATGTAAGGGCGGCTTTAGATGCTCCACCAGTTCCTAATATCACAGCTACTTTTCCTTGAATATCAATATTAGCCTTTTTAAACATACTGTCGAGACCAAAGTAATCTGTATTATAACCGTATAACATATTTTCCTTGAGTAAAATTGTATTAACTGCTCCTATACGTTTTGCCTCTGGTGATATGAAATCCAGATATTCCATAATACGCTCCTTATATGGTACAGTAACATTTATTCCTTGGATTCCTAATAATTTTATAGCACCATCTAACTTAGATATATCTTCTTTTGAAATTTCAAAATTTTTATAGGCACTTTCAATATTTAATATCTCAAATATTCTCTTGTGTATTTGAGGGGAAACACTGTGAGAAAGTTTTTCACCTACTAGACCAAAAAAATTCATATTTACACCTCCTGATAAATATAGTCAAACAAAGAATTATATTGATTATTCAATTTTATTTTTATATACACCCATAAATTTAAAGTATGCTGTATTATGTTCTATCAACTCCAATAAATCATATACTTTTGAATTATATATAGAACATTCAAAATCTATATAAAAGAAATATCTCCATGAAGTATTCTTCATAGGTCTTGATTCTATTTTTGTCATATTTATATTATTTTTAGCAAAGTATCCTAACACTTTATAAAGTTTTCCTGCTTCATGTTCAACAGAAAATACTATGCTCATCTTGTTTGATTCTTCCTCAATGTGTATCTGATTACTAATTACTACAAACCTTGTATAATTATTTGTAATATCATTTATACAAGGGCTTATTATTTCTAATCCATAAATATTTGCAGCTTTTTTACTTGCAATTGCTGCTTTTGTTTTATCTTGAAGTTTTTTTACAAGTTCAGCACTTGTTGCTGTATTATTAAATGGTATCAATTTCCATGTACTATTTTGTTTTAAAAATTCACTACTTTGTCCTATACCTTGTGGATGAGAATATATTTCTTTTATATCTTCAAGTTTTGTACCTTTTATTCCAATCAAATTTTGGTCTATTTTTATGCATTCTTCTCCAACTATATAAAAATCATACTTTCTTAAGAGGTCATAAGTTTCAGAAATCGCTCCTGTAGATGAATTTTCTATGGGTATTATTCCATAATCTAGTTCTCTGTTTTTAAGTGCTATGAAAACATCTTCGAATTCTTTGAATTGTTTTTTGTATATTTTTTTGTTGAAGAATTTGTTGAGTGCTTCTTCTGTAAATGAGCCTGATATTCCTGGAAGTCCTACTAGGATATTTTTTTTATTTAATTCGTATTTTAAAGATTTATATTTATCTATATGTAACAAATCAAATTTCCTATTTGATGCATCTAGACTATATTCAATTTTCTGTTCACCATCATTATTTATTAATCTTTTTTGTAACCCTCTACTAATTTCCATTATAGAATTAAAAAATTGTATAGTTTCTTGTGAATATGCTTTATTATCTAAATTATTTACAGCCCTGCTTAATACTTTTTCTTCTCTATCTTTTTGAAGTATCGTAGTGTTATTTTTCATTTTATGTTTAGCAATTTCAAGAACTGTATTCATTCTCTTTTCAAATAATTGAATAAGCTCTTTATCTATATTATCAATTTCATTTCTATAGCTAGTTAAATCCTCCATTATTATCGTCCTTTCATCAAATCAAAAATTCCAATAGCCGTTACTGCTTCTATTACAGGTATAGCTCTTTGAACTATACAAGGGTCATGTCTTCCTTTAATAGATAAAATATCATTTTTTTTATCTTTTATATTAACTGTGTTCTGCTTTCTACTAATTGATGGAGTTGGCTTGATTGCCACTTTGAAAATTATTGGCATTCCAGTTGTAATGCCTCCAATAATCCCTCCATTATTATTTGTTTTACTCCTAACTTGATTTCCTTCATAATACATTTCGTCATTACTTTGAGAACCATACATATCTGTAAGTTCAAAACCTAAGCCAAACTCTACACCTTTTATAGATGGAACAGAAAATAATAAATGTGATAAAGTAGATTCAACAGAATCAAAAAATGGATTCCCTACCCCTACATTAACACCCACCACTGCACATTCAATTATACCACCAACTGAATCACCTTGATTTTTTGCATCTATAATAGTATCCTTCATAGCTTTTTCTTTTGTTAAATCAAGTAAAGGTAGTTCTAAAGTTTGTAAATTTGATAATTGTTGCTTTGAAATACCTACATAATCAAAACTCATATCTTCTATATTTTTAATTTTTTTTATGTGTGCTCCTATCTCTATTCCTTTTTGCGATAGAATTTGTTTACATATAGCACCGCAAAATACTAATGGAGCTGTTATTCTACCTGAAAAATGGCCTCCACCTCTGTAGTCATTAAAGCCGGAATATCTCATATATCCTGTGTAATCTGCATGTCCTGGTCTCATTAAATTTTTAAGCTCTCCATAATCTTTTGAGCGAGTATCACTATTTCTTATGATTGCACATAATGGTGTTCCTGTAGTTCTTCCATCAAAATATCCACTTAGAATTTCTGGTATATCACTTTCATTTCTGGAAGTTGATATAGAATTTTTTCCAGGAGCTCTCCTCTTCATTTCTTTATCAATCCTATCAAGGTCGAGTTCAATTCCTGAAGGAAGTCCATCTATATTTATACCTATAGCATTTCCATGAGATTCTCCAAAAATAGATATTTTTAAATTATTTCCCCATATTCCACTCATCAATTCGTCCTCCTAACATCTCAAAGTCTTTAAAAAAATGTGGATACGACTTTGATACACACTCAAAATCTCTTAATATTATTGGTTTATCACATCTACAAGAAGCAATTGCAAGTGTCATAGCAATTCTGTGGTCTTTGTGACTCCATACCTCTACTCCACCATTTAATTTGCTTACTCCTTCAATTACCAAACTATCTTCTTTCTCTTTTATATTTGCTCCAAGTTTACTTAGCTCAACATTTATTGCATGAAGTCTATCACATTCTTTAATTCTAAGTCTGCCAGCATTAATTATTGTAGTTTTTCCTCTACTTAAAGCTGCTACCACAGATAATACAGGTATTATATCTGGGCATTGAGATGCATCTATCAAAGTACTGTTTAAACAATTTGTTATTCCTTTTATTTTGTTATCTTCTCTTAATATTTCCATTCCCATTCTAGATAAAATCTCAATTACTTCACTATCTCCTTGAAGAGAATCTTCTCTAAGGTCCAATATACTGATATCTTCTCCTATAGCATCTGCTGATAAATAAAATGCTCCTTGAGAATAATCCCCTTCAACTTTATAATTTCTCGCTTTATACCTTTGATTTCCTTTTATAATAAATTCTTTATAGTCGTTATTTATAATTTCTATTCCAAAATCTTTCATAGTTGAAAGAGTTAAGTCTAAATATCCTTTAGACTCTAGCTCAGTTGTAATTATTATCTTTGAATCACTCTCTAATGTAGGCAATATAAATAATAAACCTGTTATAAACTGAGAACTTATATTTCCTTTTACTCTAAACTCATCTGGCTTAAGCTTTCCTGATATAATCAAATCCAGTTGATTTTCTTTATAACTATATTCTATATTCTGTCTATCGAATATCTCATAATAAGTATCAAGTGGTCTTTTTCCAAGATTCCCTCTACCTATAAACCTTTTTACACCATCAAATGCTAAAGATATAGGTACTAAAAATCTCAAAGTAGAGCCAGATTCATTACAATCTATCGTTAATTTAGGTTGATTTAACTGATTTTCTCTATTTAAAATTCCTTCTTTAGAAAAAATTCCTGAAACCTCTAAAATATCTTCTTTTCTTTCTATAATAGCTCCTAATGATATCATTGCTCTTATAGTAGCTATAATATCATCAGAAAAATCTATATTAGAAATTCTACTTTTTCCATTGCTTAGAGATGAACAAATAACTGCCCTATGAGCCATACTTTTTGATGGCGGAATTTTTACATCTCCAGATAATTTACTTGGATATATTTTTAGACTTCCCATTACCTTACCTCCTGAAAAAATTTAGAAGTAGTATTATATATAATACTCTCTCCAATATCCTTTAAAAGTATTATTTTTAATGTATCACCTAGATTTTTTTTATCAAGAGATATAGCATCTATTATGGATTTATTATCTCTTAGTTCAATCTCATAAGGCAAATTATAGTTCATTAAAATTGCTTTTATAAATTCTGATGTACCTTTTTTTGTAATTCCTACTTTTTCACTTTCCAAAGTTATCTTGTACATTCCTATCCCAACAGCTTCTCCATGAGTATATCCTGTAAAATTGTAGTATTTTTCAATAGCATGACCTAATGTATGACCAAAGTTTAGAAGCATTCTATCTCCAAAATCTTTTTCATCGGATTCAACTACATTTTTTTTAATAAAGCAACATTTATGTATAATGTATTCTATATGTTGCATTACTTCTTCTCTATTTTTTAAGCTTAAAAGCTTATCAAAAAAAGTTTTGTCTTTTATACATCCATATTTTATAACTTCTGCCATTCCATCTTTATAGAATTTTTCTGGAAGTGATAATAATACATTTGGGTCGATAAATACAGCTTTAGGTTGATAAAAGCTTCCCACTAAGTTTTTTCCTCTATCAAGGTCAACTCCAACCTTTCCACCTACAGAACTATCAACTTGTGCTAACAAAGATGTTGGAATTTGCATAAAGTTTACACCTCTTAAAAAAGTTGCTGCCACAAATCCACCTAAATCACCTATTACCCCTCCGCCTAAAGTAATAATCAAATCTTTTCTAGTTAACTTAAAGTCAAGCAAACTATCATATATCTTCGGAAGAGTGTTAAATGATTTCGTTTCTTCACCGGATTTTAATATTATAGATTTAATTTCAAATCCAGACTCACTTAACTTATTTTTCACTTCATTTAAATATAATTTTGCTATATTTTCGTCAGTTACAATAAAAATCTTATTTCCAGAATATATTTTTTTTATTTCTTCTCCTATATTCTTTAGTATATTTTTTTTAATAAATATATTGTAGCTATTTTCTTTTAAATTTACCAATAATTTTTCTTCCACGTTTAACCATCCTTTTATAGATTATATTTCTCTTCCAACTGCTGATGCGATAGTCTTTAATTCACTTATTAATTCATCATATTCATTTGGTTTAATTGATTGTTTTCCATCACAAAGTGCATGTACTGGGTCATTATGAACTTCTATTATAAGACCATCTGCTCCAACTGCAATTGCTGCTTTAGATAGAGAGTCAACCATCCATGATTTTCCTGCTGCATGACTTGGGTCAACTATGACTGGTAAATGACTAAGTTTCTTTACAGCTAAAATTGCACTTAAATCCAAAGTATTTCTAGTATATGTTTCAAAAGTTCTTATACCTCTTTCACAAAGAACTACATTTTCATTTCCCCCAGCCATTATATATTCTGCTGACATTAACCACTCTTCAATTGTAGCAGATAATCCTCTTTTTAAAAGTATTGTTTTATTTGTTTTACCTAACTCTTTTAATAAATCGAAGTTTTGCATGTTTCTAGCTCCAACCTGAATTACATCTACATTTTCTTCAAATATATCTATATCTTGTGTTGACATTATTTCTGTAACTATAGGAAGACCTGTCTTTTCTTTTGCTTTCTTTAATAAATCCAAACCATCATATCTCAAACCTTGGAAAGCGTATGGTGATGTTCTTGGTTTGAATGCTCCTCCTCTCAAGAATCCTGCACCTGATTTTTTTACATCTTCTGCTATAGATACTATTTGTTCTTCTGTTTCAACAGAACAAGGTCCAGCTATCATAGCAATTTTTTTTGAACCAATTTCCATTCCATTAACATTTATAATGGAAGGTTCTGGATGAAACTTTCTATTGGCCTTTTTAAAAGGCTCTACTACATGCATAACTTTTTCAACTATCTTATTTGCTTCTATTCTTTTAGCATCTATTTTACTAGTATCCCCAACTAAACCTAAAACAGTTAATTCTGTCCCATCTATAGGATTAACTTCTACTCCTTCTCTCCCAATAGCTTCTATTAACTTCTTAACTTCACTTTTATCTGCTCCTACTTTTAATACTACTATCATTTTTACTACCTCCCAATATTATAGTTTTATGTTTAAAATAAAAAAGAGAACTCACTAATGAGTTCTCTAAAATAATCTATCAAGCATTAAATCTTACATAAATATATAAAATAATCACTTTTATAAAATTTACTTATGCTCAAAATCATTAAAACAAGGCCTCACCAGAAAGGAATTACATGTATTTTTGTAAAAGAAATAGCCAGCGCTAAAATAAAAGCCCCAGAACATAAAGTAAAAAAAGCTATAAAGTTTTGCTGTTAGTTCTTTTAATATTCCTTTCATAGTATTATCCTCCATTTTTATAATTTATTATTCTTCTTGTTTAATAATTATAACAAAGAAAATATAATTGTCAATATTTTCTATAAATATTTTCAATTTAAAATATTTTTTTATTTACTTAAATTAGTTTCTCAATTGATGTGTTTTTATAAAATCATTTAAAAATCATCTGTAATTTACAATAATTTTTTTATTTTAAATATTATAATTCCAACAAAAATTATACATAACATAAAAAATAAAGTTGCTGGATATCCATAAACCCAATTTAGCTCTGGCATATATCTAAAGTTCATTCCATATATACCAGTTATAATTGTAAGTGGTGCTGATATGGCTGTTAGTAAGGTTAATTTTGTAATCAAGTGATTTGTTTTTTCACCTACCCTAGAAGAATAAATATCTAATAGTTTATCTGCTAACTCTCGTGTTGATAATGCGAAATTGTATAATTTATCAATTCCAAAATCTATACCTTGAAAATTTTCTAAATTATATTTTTTCACATTTGAATATTTTAAATACCTTATATTTTCTTTAACTATTCTATCTCCAATATACAAAAGAGGTCTAGTATTCTTAACTATGGTTCTTGTTAATCCTCTTACATCACTTATTCTAGATACATGATTTTTATCAATGTTGTCCATCATCTCATCTTCTATTTGAAGAATTAATTCTTCAACTTTTTCCAAAGACTCAAAACCATTTTTTATAACTTCTCTAAGAATCAAATAATTTATCTTAAATAGGTTGATAACTGGATTTTTTTCAAGTTGAGAATTTTTCAAAATAATATTTTTTACAAATTCAAACAAAAAGTGCTCTTCATTGACTACAACCAATATAAAATTATCTGATAAATACATATTTACTTCTTCTATAACAGCTTCTCCATCTCTTAATTCAAATGTATTTAGGCTCAAGAAATCGTAATTATCAAATAAATCAAGTTTGGTTATTTCATCAAATTTAAGACAATCATTAAAAGTTATTTCATCTATATTCAGGGTTTCCTTGAGGAGTTTTAAATTTTTTGGAGCACTTAATATAAGATAAGAATTTTCTGCTACATAAAATTTATCTCTAAAATCTTCAATAGTCTCTCTTGTATTTAAATTCAGTATATACATACATCTACTCCTAAATTTCAATTTACATTCTAAAAATTTTCTATAATTATCATTGTAATTATTTTACACTATTTTAATAATTATTATTTATTATAAAGTAAGAATTGAATATTTTTATTTTTTAACCTAAGTTTTTATTACAGATTGTATCATATATTTATTTTAAAATATATTTCATATTATTGATACTAAAAAATAAAATGTATATACTAAATTAATAATAGCATACACACTTTATCTTCGTTTTGTATAAACTGTATAATTGTAACACACATTAAATATCCAATCTAATAATATATCATACCTATTCATCATTTAATCTATATCCTACACCAACTTCTGTAAACTTAAATGTTGAACCTTTATCTTTATTGTTTTCCACCATGATTTCGCCTTTATGAGCTTGAATTATAGATTTACAAATTGATAACCTAAGTCCAACACCTTTTCTGGAATCTTTAGTTCCTTCTTCTCCAGTAAAAAATCTATCAAATATATGCTCTTTGAGTTTTTTTGATATACCAGGACCATTATCAGATACTTCAAACCAAACATAATCTTCTTTTTCATATACATTTATGTCTATCTTACAATCTTCTTTTGAGTATTTTAAAGAATTATCTATTAGATTAATTAGAACTTGTTCTATTAATTTTGCATCCATAGGAACAAATAATATCTGTTCTGGTATATTAATATCTATAAGTACATTTTCAATTCTTTTTTTTATTTTTTGTAACGCTTCTGATATAATTTCTTCAAACATTTCTCAGTTTTGCAATTCTAAGTATTTGCTCTATTATATTTTCACCATGCAAAACAATTATTTCACCACCTAATTTCTTGGCTAGTTTTAGGTTATTTTGTAATTGTTTTTGTTCATCAAACGGCAACCTTGCTGTATTTGGAGTTTCAACATATAAAGCTATCCATTTTGCAAATGTACTGTCTGATATTCTAGATGCAGTTCTAATAACTTTTGCTGAAGATGGAGATGGACTTATACATGCAAGAAGTGTATCTGATGTAGGTACTACAGTTACATCACCCTTTGATAGTCTAGTCATTTGAACTTCTTTATTCACTCTCTCTGCAGTTTTTCTAAGTGCAATTTCTCTAAGTGCAACTAGATTATCTTTTATAAAGAAATTATCTTTTGCTCTAATAGCCTGCTCTTTCTTATATATCTTACCTTCACTGAATCTTTCAAGAAGTACATCAGGTTCAACATCTATAAGTTCTAATTGTGTGTTTGTATCCAAAAACTTATCTGGTATAGTTTCTTTAACTGATACGTTTGTAATTATCTCAACAATGTCATTTAGACTTTCCAGATGTTGCACATTTACAGTAGTATAGACATTTATACCTGCTAATAACAATTCTTCTATATCTTGACACCTTTTGGTGTGCCTTAATCCGGTAACGTTAGAATGGGCAAATTCATCTACCAATATAACTTCTGGTTTTCTTGCCAAAGCAGCATCTAAATCAAATTCTTTAAGTTTTATAGATTTATATTCTATCTCCTTTACAGGAAGAATTTCCAAGCCATCAAGTAAAGCTAATGTCTCTGGTCTAGTGTGTGGTTCAATATATCCAACTACTACATCAACTCCTACCTTCTTTAAGTTTTGCGCAGATTCCAACATAGAATAGGTCTTTCCTACTCCTGCTGCATAACCAAAGAATATTTTTAATTGTCCTCTACTTAGTTTTTTTCTTCATTTTTTATTTTTTCTAATAGAGTATCTGGATTGGGTCTATCCATTAAAAAACCTCCTTATACCTTTCATTACTATTATAATATCAATTTCAGTATAAAGTTGTAGTTAATATGTATTTTTAATGATTAAGATTATGTAAAAATTTAAATATATATTTTTTAAAATTTAAATAGTTTAATTACAAAATAAAAATGCCTAACAATAGGCATTTTTATTTTGTATAATAATCACTTTATTTTAAATTAAGTATTTTCATAAACTCATCACCTGTAATAGTCTCTTTTTCTAGTAAGTATTCAGCAAGTTCATGTAATTTATCAATATTGTTTTCTAAAATTTCAATTGCATTTTTATGACAAGTCTTTACTATTTTAAATACTTCCTCGTCTATTTTAGCAGCAGTGTCTGAAGAACAAGCAAGAGAAGTGTCTCCTCCTAGATATTGGTTACTTACTGTCTCAAGAGCAACCATATCAAATTCCTCACTCATACCAAGGCGAGTAACCATAGCTCTTGCAATTTTAGTGGCTTGTTCTATATCATTTGAAGCACCTGATGTACAAGTATTAAAAATAACCTCTTCAGCAGCACGTCCACCTGTAAAAGTAGTTATTTTATCGATAGCTTCTTCCTTTGACATAAGTACACTCTCATCTTCAGCAACTTGCATAGTATATCCCAGTGCACCTGAAGTTCTAGGTATTATAGTAATCTTATGGACAGGAGCAGAATGTTTTTGCATAGCTGCAACAAGTGCATGACCTATTTCATGATATGCTATAATTTTCTTTTCCTTGTCTGAAATTACAGCTCCTTTACGTTGATATCCAGCAATTACAGTTTCAACAGATTCATCAAAATCCTGTTGCTCTACTATATCTCTACCAGATTTAACTGCTAAAAGTGCTGCTTCATTTACAATATTTGCAAGCTCTGCACCAGATGCACCTGATGTGGACCTTGCAATTGCATTATAATCTATATCTGAGCTTACATTTACATTTTGAGCATGTACCTTTAATATAGCTTCACGCCCTCCAAGGTCTGGAAGTTCAACTGGTATACGTCTATCAAATCTTCCTGGACGAAGTAATGCTTTGTCAAGACTGTCAGGTCTATTTGTAGCCGCAAGTATTACTACGCCTATTCCACCATCAAAACCATCCATCTCACTTAGCAACTGATTTAAAGTTTGCTCACGTTCATCATTTCCACCTAATCCACTTCCATTATCACGCTTTTTACCAATAGTATCAATCTCATCTATAAACACTATACATGGAGCTTTTTCTTTTGCTTGTTTAAACAAATCACGAATTCTAGAAGCTCCCATTCCTACAAACATCTCAACAAATTCAGAACCAGATATTGAGAAAAATGGTACATTTGCTTCACCTGCCACAGCTTTTGCAAGGAGTGTTTTTCCTGTACCTGGAGGTCCTACTAAAAGTGCACCCTTAGGCATTTGTGCTCCTATTTTTTTATATTTTTCTGGATTGTGTAAAAAATCTACTATTTCACTTAAAGCTTCTTTTGCCTCATCTTGACCAGCTACATCATTAAATCTTTTTCCACTTTGAGCAGATACATACATTTTGGCGTTGCTTTTTCCAAATTGCATAGCATTACCACCCATTCTCTTTTGCATCGACTTCATCATTAAATTGCCAAATAGCATAAGAATACCTATAGGTATTATCCATGTAAGTAAAATACTTAAAAGTGGTGAATTTTCCTTAGGAATAACCTTAGTAAATTCTACCTTTGCATTTTTTAATCTATCTACCAATTCTGGGTCATCCATTCTACCAGTTATGTATATATTCTTATCCTTACTACTAGATGGATTTATTGCTATTCTATTGTTTTCTATCTCAACAGATTTAACCTTTCCTGTATCCAACATTGTAAGAAACTTCCCATAGTCAATCTCAACCATTTTTTTATCCATTAAACTTGGAAATATTAAAGCATTTAAAAACATTACTACTATTATTATAACTGTATAATAATAGAGTGCAGACCTTTTTTGGGGTTTATGTTCATCCATAATTTTAATCTCCTTTAAATTATTTTTATGTTATTTGCAATCAATGTGAGTTAAAAGTTTATTTAGTTTCTCTAAACCTTCTATTATATCTTCCATATCTTGCAATTTTTCACTAGTCATATTTTCAAAATAACTATCAAAAATACTACTTGAAATATTCTCTTGTATATCCAATGATTTATTTGTAACTTTTACTTTTACAATTCGCTGGTCTTCTATATCTCTTATACGATTTAAAAAACCATTTTTTTCAAGTCTTTGACAGATTACTGATACATTACTATTTGTCATGTTTAAGTTTTTCCCTAAATCGCTTATTTTTTTCTCCCCATGTTCACATAACTCTGATAAAATCAAAGCTTGCACTGCGGTAATACCAAGTGGCTGATAAAACTTACTTAATAAAGTTGCAAACTTCATATTTATATCTCTAGTCAAGTCTAATAGTTCTTTCTTAAAACTCATCTCATCCATACAAACGCTCCCTACGAAAATACTTTATTTTACTAGTTATTAACTTTAGGTTTAAGTGTATCTTGTAAATAAATATTTAATACTATAATGTTTAATGTATTAAATATTATAGTATTAAATATTTATTGTCAATTACAATATTGTAACTTCAGTTGGAATTTTATTATCTTATTGATATTTAATTTTACACAATATGTTTTTAATAAAAAATCGATGTATATATTTTACACCGATTTCTCGCTTTTTAATCCCATTTAAAAGTTAAAATATAAATTCATCAATAATACAAAAGTTTAGTTCCCTATTATCATATCATGTACAAAGTCAAAACTACCTTTATCTGCACCTAATGTTATTTCCATGATGTGAACAAAAGCTTTTTTTTTTTGCAACATTTCATCTTTATTCCAACTAAACATTGATTCATCAAATATACACTCAGAAGAAGCAATTAAAAACTCTATTGTTTCTTTTGGATATTTTGTATTGAATATGCCTTCTCTTACACCTTCTTCTACTACTTCTGCTAAAATTGGTGTAAAGTTTAAAATAGTTTTAACTATCGTCTTTTGATGCATCTCTGCATTATTTGGTAAATGGAATTGCTGAATTACTTTTTCTTTATTATCTCCAACCTTAGGTCTTTGAGACATTAATATTTGAAAAAATTTTTCAAGGACTGGTATTTCTGGATTTAAAGCAATTTTTTTTGCTATATTTATATCATTGTCTATAATTCTAGTTATGATTGCATCCATTACTTCTTCTTTGGATTTAAAGTAGTAATAAAAAGTCCCCTTTGCAATTCCAACTTCATTTAAAATATCATTTACAGTAGTTTTTGAATATCCTTTAGTGCAAAAAAGCATTTCAGCTGTATCTAGTATTTCACTTTTACGTTCTTCAGGGTCTTTTACGATTCTCATCTATTTTCTCCTTCCAATAGACCGTCAGTCGGTTTAGTCTTATTATATAAAACTACTACTATAATGTCAAATTTTTAAAAATAATAAGGTATAAAGAATAATTAAGATTACCTTTATACCTTATTATTTATATATCTTTTTTAGTTAACATTTATATCCTATTAAAATTTATTATATTAAATAATTTTTTATCCAATTTCTAAACAATAACTCTGAATGTTTTTTCCATTTAACAGTTGGCTCTTCTGAAGGGTCATTATTAATATAATAATTTTGAGGTATTGATATTTCATCTCCTCTGTTTATATCCCTTTTATATTCTTTATCAAGAGTGTATTTATCATACTCGCTATGACCCATTACGAATATATCTCTTGAATTTGTAATTATATAAGGACCAGCTTCTTTAGAATGACTTACAATACTCAACTCCTTATTCTCTTTTAGAGCTTCAATATTTACAGTAGTATGTCTTGAATGTGGAGCAAAAAATTCTTTTTCAAACTCATCTACTATCTTACTGTTTTTATCTACTTTATGCTTAAATACTCCAAAACATTTTTGACTTAACGGAATTTTTTTTACATTGTAGTATTTGTAAAGACTTGCTTGAGCTGCCCAACATATATATAATGTAGATTTAGTTTTTCTTTTAGAATAATCCATAATTTCCTCTAGTTCATTCCAATAATCAACTTCTTCAAACTCCATTTGTTCAACTGGAGCTCCTGTTATTATAAAACCATCAAAGTATTCTTCTTTGGCTTCGTCAAATGTTTTATAAAACGCTTTAACATACTCATTACAACTTCTCTTGCTTTCTCTTGTTGAAATTTTAATAAATTCCACAGATACATTAAATCCTGTTTTATCTATCCTTCTTAGTAAATCTAATTCTGTATCCATCTTTATAGGCATTAGATTCAATATAGCTATCTTAGTATCTATGTTTTCTTCATATTTTAACTTCTTATTGAAATCTTCTTTGTAAATTACATCTATTCCTTCATCCAATAATTTATTAATAACAGGTAATCCTTTTGGTAGTATTAAAGCCATATCTTTTCACTTCTCTTTCTCTTAGACTATTAGAAATTTAAAGCTTGATTTAAATCAGCTATTAAATCCTCTACATTTTCTATTCCAACAGACAATCTTATTAGTGAAGGTAATACTCCAGATGCAATTAATTGTTCTTCTGTTAATTGTCTATGAGTAGTTGAAGCTGGGTGTATGACACATGTTCTTACATCTGAAACATGAGTAACCAATGATGCTATCTGTAATTTTTCCACAAACTTTTTGGCATTTTCTAGTTCTCCTTTTACTCCAAATGATAAAACTCCACTACACCCTTTTGATAAATATTTTTTGGCATTCTCATAATACTTGTTATCATCAAGTCCTGGATAATTAATCCAGTCTACATTTTCATGTTTTTCTAAAAATCTAGCTATTTTAAGTGCATTTTCACTATGTCTTTCCATTCTAAGGTGCAGTGTTTCAACATTTAAATTAGTAAGATAAGCATTGAATGGGCTTAAACAATTTCCATAATCTCTAAGTAATTGAACTCTCGCTTTAGTTGCATACGCAGCATTTCCAAATTTTTCAGTATAACTTATTCCATGGTATGTTGGGTCTGGCTCAACTAATTCTGGAAATTTTCCATTATCCCAGTTAAAGTTTCCACCATCCACTATAATCCCTCCAACACTTGAAGCATGACCATCTAAATATTTTGTAGTAGAATGAGTAACTATATTTGCTCCATACTTTAAAGGATTACAAAGTACTGGCGATGCTAATGAATTATCAACTATAAATGGAACATTAATTCTCTTGGCTACATTTGCTATTTTTTCAAAATCTATAACTTCAAGAGTTGGATTAGCAAGTGTTTCTGCAAACACAACTTTAGTATTTTCATTTGCAAGTTCTACTATCTCATCTTCACTTGAATCTAAGTCAAATGATATTAAGTCTATTCCAAATTTTTTAAGACTAGGTCCTAATAAATTAAATGTTCCTCCATATACTTTTGAAGAACAAAGTATGCTGTCCCCTGATTTACATATATTTAAAACTGCCAACATATTTGCAGATTGACCTGATGATACAGCTACAGAAGATACTCCTCCTTCTAGTAAACTTATTTTTTCTTCAAAAGCTTGAATAGTAGGATTGCTTATTCTTGAATATATATGTCCATCAACCTTTAAATCAAATAGGTCAGCAAGTTGGTCTATACTACTATATTTAAAAGTTGTACTTTGATATAAAGGTAATACTCTTGGTTCTCCATTACCTGGCTTATAATTTCCTTGCACACATATTGTTTCTTTATTATACATTTTTGTATCCCCCTTAGATTTTAGTTAAAAAAATTAAACTGTTTATCAGATGAGATTTAAAATAAATAAAGCCTGAGTATATAACTCAGGCTCTGTATAAGCGTAATTATACTCATCTCTCAGCTTTCGCCGCAGGATTTAGCACCAATGTATATAAATATATACTGGTTGCTGGGTTTCATAGGGCCAGTCCCTCCACCTCTCTGGATAAGATTTATTTAATTTTTCTATGTTTTATATCTTATATATTTTTCCTAATTTTGTCAACTATTTTTTTAAAATTTTTCTTTTAATAACTTTCCCAACCTCTACTTGAATTACAGACATTACAGCTAAAACAATTGTTATAAGCCACTCTGAACTATTTAAAATAGTTAAACTAAAAGCATTTCTAAAAACAGGTACAAACAGTATTACTGCTATTAGCAACGCAGAAGTTAAAAATGAAATTAAAAGAAATGGATTTTTACCATTATTTCTATTAAACATTGAATCTGTATTTGAACGCTGACTAAATGCTCTTAACATCTGTGAAAATGCTAATACACAAAATGCCATTGTTTGACCTACAGAATGATTTTCTATATTAAGACCAATTTTATATGCTAAAATAGTCATTATTGCCACAAATATACCTTGAGTAACCACTCTTTGTATAAGGTTTTTTTCAAATAAAGTGGTTGATTTCACTGGCTTATGCTTCATTATATTTCTACTTGGTGGGTCAACTCCAAGAGCAAGAGCTGGGAGTGTAGCAGTTGCAAGGTTTACCCACAGAATATGAACAGCAAGAAGTGGAGTATCCCAGTTTAATAATATTGCTACAAACAGCGTAAGTATCTCTGCTATATTACCAACAAGCAAAAATTGTATAACTTTTTGTATGTTCCTATATACACGCCTACCTTCTTTTATTGCATAAGCAATTGTTGTAAAGCTATCGTCCATTAAAATCATGTCAGAAGAGTCTTTTGCAACATCTGTACCACTTATACCCATGGCTATACCAATATCAGCAGACTTTAATGCAGGAGAATCGTTTACACCATCTCCAGTCATAGCTGGTACTTCTCCAATTCTCTTTAGAGATTGTATAATCCTAAGTTTATCAAATGGGGACACACGAGCAAATATTGTAGTACTTTTAACAGCTTCATCTAATTCACCATCACTCAAATTATCAAGTTCATCACCAGATATCACAGTATTTTCTTCACTCCATATTCCTAACTCATGAGCTATTGTTGTAGCAGTAACTTTATGGTCACCTGTTATCATTATGGTTCTTATACCTGCTTCTTTACAAGTACTTACTGCATCAATTACCTCAGTTCTTGGTGGGTCAATCATACCAACCATACCTATAAATGTCAAATCGTATTCTATGTTTTTATTATCTTCTTTTGGTATAGATGAAATCTCACGCTTAGCAAAACCAAGTACGCGTAATGCATCTTTAGACATTGTAAGACATAATTCGTGTATATTCTTTTTATCCAATTCGGTAATGTTTCTTTCACCTTTTGAAGTTAATATTTTAGTACATAGGTCAAGAATTTCGTCTACTGCTCCTTTAGTATAAGCAATAATCTTTTCATCTATATTATGAACAGTTGTCATACATTTTCTATTGGAATCAAAAGGCTGTTCAAATAAACGTGGATATTTCTCTTCAAGAGCATCTTGGTCTATTCCAAATTTGTTGGCCATAAAAATTAATGCGCCTTCTGTTGGGTCACCTAATATTTCATCTGTTTTGTCTGGATTAATACATGCATCATTACAAAGTGCACCAGCATAAACAGTCTCTTTATATACTAGTGGATGTTTTTCAGATGCAGTATCTATTGATGTTACTTTTCCAGATTCAAAATCTCCATTTACAGCAATATGTGTAACAGTCATTTTATTTAAGGTTAATGTACCAGTTTTATCGCAACATATTACTGTAGCTCCTCCTAATGTTTCAACAGCAGGTAATTTTCTAATTAAAGCATTTCTTTTAGCCATACGTTGTACGCCTAAAGCCATTACAATAGTAGCTGTTGCAGGTAATCCCTCTGGAATAATTGATATGGCAAGGGAAATTGCAATCATAAACATTGGCAAGAGAGGTCTCTGATAAAATGCACCTATTGCAAATATAACAACGCATACAATAATACCTATGACACTTAATGTCTTTCCAACAGTATTAAGTTTACGTTTTATAGGAGTGTCAAAATCATCTTGTGAATCTAAAAGATGTGCTATGTTACCCACTTCTGTATCCATACCAGTTGCAACTACAACACCTACACCTCTACCATATGTGACGATTGAGGATGTATAAGCCATATTGCTACGGTCTCCTAGTACACATTCTTTAGGTAAGATTGTATCTGCATCTTTTTCTGATGGAACAGATTCTCCTGTTAAAGAAGCCTCTTGAATTTTTAAACTCGATGTTTCTATCAAACGAAGGTCTGCTGGAACCATCGCTCCATCTTCTAAAAAAACAATATCTCCTACTACAAGATTGCTTGCTGGAATAACACTTTCTTCACCATCACGCATAACACGAGCTATAGGTGAATTCATATTTTTTAATGCTTCTAATGAGCTTTCAGCCTTTTTCTCTTGAACAATTCCAATAACTGCATTTACTGTTACAATTATTAGTATTACAAAAGCTTCTGTAAATTCACCAAATATCAAAGACAATATTGCTTCTCCTATTAGTATAAGAACCATAGCATCTGTAATTTGATTCCAAAGCATTTGTAAAATTGTTCTAGGTGTTTTTTTTCTCAGTTCATTTAAACCCTTCTCTTTAAGCCGTTTTTCCGCCTCGGTATCGGTGAGCCCCTCCTCTGATGAATCTAGACTTTCTAAAATTTCATGCGTTGCTCTTGAATGCCAAGGCATCTGTTTGTGATTTTCCATTTTGGAAGACCACTCCTTTCTTTTTTTGATTTAAGAATAATTATATTTTAAAATCAAGTTCAATTCAATACACAATAAGTATATTTTACCTAAATTTAACAATGCGATTTAATGCTTAATAAAACTTCTACTCTTTTACAAATATGTATTCTCTATTGTCAGATAAATTTTCTTGATACTTATATCCTTCTAAATTAAACTTTTTCAGTTCCTCAATATCTCTTATCCTATTTTTTATAATGTACTTTACCATCACCCCTCTAGCTTTCTTTGCTTGTGTAGATTCCACTTTCAATAAACCATTTTTGTTTACTTTAAAAGTACATGTAATATATGTATCACTATCTTTAATAAATTTTTCTATGGACTTGCTGTATTCATTTGATGAAAGATTAACGATAACTGTTTTTTCTTTGATTAATTCTTTATATATACGATTTCCCCAATATTCATATAAATTCTTAAACTCACCTATCTGTAATTTCGTCTGCATTTCTAACCTATATTCATATATGCTGTCATATGGTTTTACAACCCCATACAATCCACTTATGATTCGAATACAACTATCTGCAAATTCTTCATCTTGCTTTGTAAAATTTTCTGCTTCTATATTTTTATATTGTATTCCATCATAAGTTAAGATTGCAGGGCTTCCTAATCTATCAAACTTAATGCTTTCAAATCTATTTTTATTTAATACAGCTAATTTTTCATTAATTTTCATTTTACTTTTAAAATCTTCTATGCTAAATGTCTTTATATTTTCCACTATTTCTTTTGTGTTATCTATAAAACAGGGCAAATTCAAATCTCTATCAAATACTTCTATATTTTTCATATTTTTAGCTGGTGATAACATTATAATCATAAATTCTTATTGCTCCTGTTTTTCCAAATATTCAAGAATCTCTTGTGCATTTGTATCTGGTTTTGCTTTTTCAAAAACTTTTTCAATAATTCCATTTTCATCTATGATATATGTCGCACGTACAACTCCTAATGCAGTTTTTCCATACATTTTTTTCTCTTTCCATACATCAAAGGCTTTTATAGCAACTAAATCAGGGTCAGAAAGTAAAATAAAAGGAAGTTCATGCTTTTCTGCAAATTTTTGATGTGATTTTATACTGTCTTTACTTATACCAATAACTTGTACATCTTCCTTTTTAAATCCATCATACGCATTTCTAAAAGCACAAGCTTGACGTGTACATCCTGGTGTATTATCTTTAGGATAAAAATATACTACTACTTTTTTTCCTTTAAAATCTGACATACTTACTTTATTTCCATCTTTATCTTCTAATGTAAATTCGGGTGCTTTTGTTCCTATACTCAACATAAATATCTCTCCTTTTGTTTTTATTGATAATTTTATATTACTTTTATAATGTCTATATAAATTTAAACCCTTCAACATCAAACAGACCTAAATCAGTAAGTCTTATTTGTGGAACAACAGGAAGTGCCATAAAAGAAAGCGTAATAAAAGGGTCTACATACTTTGGAACTCCCATTTTTCTTGCTATCTCCAACATATTATCAGTAGTTTCTTGTACTTCTTCAGCTGTAAGAGTACTAATTAATCCAGCTACTTGAAGACTTAGGTGTGCAATAACTTTTCCATTTGATACAATCACATAACCACCTTGTATTTCTTTTAAATAATTTATGGCAACTAGAATATCATCATCGTTATCTCCTGCAACTAGAATATTATGAGAATCATGAGCCACAGTAGTAGCTATTGCTCCGTTTTTTATACCAAATCCTTTTAGTGGAGCAATTGATATATTTCCAGTCATTCTATGTCTCTCGATAACACAAAGTTTTGAGTACTCTTCATTTGGAACAAAATATCCATCTACACTTGGTAGAGATTCATATACTTTATTTGTCAAAATTTGATAAGGTACAATTTCCATTACATAATTTTTTTCACTTGCTTTTAACTGTATTTTTTCTTTATTAATATATTTAAACTTGACCGTATTAAGCAATTTTTTATCTTTAATCTCATAATTGTAAGTAGAGAAGATTTCTTCCTTTACTAATTTACCATCTTTATAGACACTATCCACTTCCATTTTATCTAAATCACTCAATACAACAATGTCCGCCTTATATCCAGCACCTATTGCTCCAATTTTCTTTAACCCATATACTCTTGCAGAATTATAAGTTGCAATTTTTATAGCCTTGATAGGGTCCATACCCAAATCAATCGCACATTTTATATTCCATCTTATGTGACCTTGTTTTTCTATATCATCTAGATGCTTATCGTCTGTGCAAAACATAAATTCTTCAATTGGCAAGTTATACTTTAACATACCACTTACTATAGATTTTAAGTTTTTTGCTGCACTTCCTTCTCTTATTAAAATTTTTAACCCTGCTCTCAATTTTTCATATACTTCATCAAAAGTTATACATTCATGGTCATTTTCTATTCCTGCACATACATATGTCTGAAGTGATTTTCCACTTATATTAGGTGCATGTCCATCCACAACCTTATTTTTGAAAAGCTCTAGTTTATCCAAGATTTCATTTTCAGAATTTATAACATCATTGAAACACATTACCTCTCCTAAACCTAAAATTCTAGGATTATTTATGTAGCTTTTCATGTCTTTTGCACTAAATTTACCAATTCCGTTAGTTTCAAAGCTCGTTGCAGGTACAGATGAAGGCATCATAATATATACATTAAGTGGTATATCCTTTGTTGATTCTAATAAAAAATCTATTGCACTTGTTCCCTTTACATTAACCAACTCATGTGGGTCAGCTATGATAGTTGTCGTACCTGATTTTAATAATTTTTTTGATAATTCAATTGGCATTACCATTGTAGACTCAATATGCATATGTGCATCAATAAAACCAGGTGATATATATTTGCCACTACAATCAATTTCTATATTACCCTTGTAATCGCCAATACCAACAATAGTATCTCCAACTATTGCTACATCTCCTACTATTAGCTCTTCTGTAAATACATTTGTGATTGTCCCATCTTTAAGTACAATGTCAGCTTTCTCTCTTCCACTTGCCATATCACACTGTCTCTTTAAACTACCCATTTTTACAACTCCTCTTAAGTTTTTTATATCAACATACTAGTTATATTACATATTATAGTTTGATTTATTAATATATATTATATATGAGTTTTGATAAAAAGTATCACTTGAAATTTGTTCCATTATTCATTTAATTAAATAGAGAGAACATGAGGAATAATATAATTTCCCATGTTCTCATTAATATTTAAGTTATATTGAGTTTTTTCTATTTCTACATTTAATTAGCATTATTATTACAATATAAATTTATGTATTTTATTGTTTTTTCAATACTATTTTTATTTATAATTGTATTTATCCTAAAAGTACATAAACTATCATACCTACAAGTATTGCTGGTATAGTAGTAATAATCATGGCCCATAAAGAAGATTTTTTATCCATTGCCAGAAGAGGGAAAAGTGCATCCCCATCTTGAGATATAGAGTTGGCTATTACTGCCCCAAGTGGTATAGTTCCCTTTAAATAAAATGACATAAGCACAATTTGTATACCACACCCTGGAATAAGCCCAAGACCTGCACCTATAAATACACTTATTACACCTGTTGATAACACTAGTTTAACCAAGTATTCATCTCCACCTAAAATTAATATTATCAAATCGTAAATAAGATATGCAATAAAAATCCATGTAATTACAAATGATATTTCACCAACAGAATGTATCAGCATTTCTCGTAGAGAAATCTTTTTATTTTCTTCCTCTTTTTGATTAGAATTTTTAAATACCTTTTTAAAACACCACATATAAATTATTGAAAATAATATTCCAATCACTGCTATCGCTTCTTCTAATGAATGTAATTTCTCAATTATAGGAAGATTAATACCAGAATGAGCAAGTGACATAAATATAAATCCTATTAATATAATTCCTATATAAATTTTATATCCCTTTCCATGTGTTATTATAAATGCAAGTCTATTTGTATTTCCATGAGATTTAGCTAGATTGTCCAAAATTATTTCATCATGATTATGTTTTTCTTTATTTTCTTTAGAGTTGTTTTTACTTATATTGTATTTATCCGATTCTCTACGGTTTTTTAGCCCTAATTTTTCTTCTAGTTTAAAATAATCCACTAGTTGCCCAGTTATTATTCCTGTAATAGTACTAACTATAGTAACAAAAAAATACATTTTAATATTTGATGAAATAAGTACAAATGAGGCATCTCCCATACTAGCTATTAAACTTGCAATTATTGCTCCAAAACTTAATTTCCCCTTTATATATAATGGCATTATTGCCAAACTTCCCCCACAACCTGGTATAGCTCCAATTAAAGCACCCATTAAAGGTTGAAGTTTTCTGTTTTTTGATATGATATTAGTAAAATTTCCACTAGTTTTATAATTAATATATCCAAATAACAAAATAAAAAATCCAATCATAGAACCCACATGTAAAAATGCTTCTTCAGAAGCAGATATTAACATTTCCATTAATTTACCTCCTATACTAACTTTGCAATAATTATATTATATTTTATTTTCTATTGATAATCAATATCAATATTTCTTTTAAATTTCTAATATTAAAAAGTGCGCATCTTATATTATTAATTTTTGTATTAAGATACACACTTTTTGATACTAGGTTATCTATTTACCACATATAATATGAAATTAAAAGTGGATATTATGATAAGTTCTACATTATAACAACATCCACCTGTTTTTATTATCTATCAAATTTATAAATTTTCAAGGAATGTTACAACTTCTTCTATTATCCAATTAGGTGTAGATGCTCCTGCTGTAATACCTAAATTTTTATATTCTTTAATCATATTTACATCCAATTCATCCTTAGTCTCTATTGCAAAAGTTGGCACTAAATCTTCACAAACCTTTACTAACTTTTGAGTATTTGAACTATGTTTGCCTCCTATAACTATCATACAATCAACTTCTCTAGCTAATGCTTTAGCTGATTCTTGTCTTGTTTTTGTAGCTGAACAAATTGTATCATTAAATACTATTTCTTCTAGTTTATCTGATAGTTTATCAACTATACTTATATACAACTCTGGATTTATTGTAGTCTGTGCAACAAGGCAATATTTTTTTGAGTTATCAAATTCCATATTTTCCATTTGTTCTAAAGTCTTTATTATTATAGCTGAATTTTCACACCATCCATTTATACCTATAACTTCTGGATGTTTCATATCTCCAATAACTATTATTTCATAGCCTTTATTATGATACTCACTTACTACTGTATGTATTTTCTTTACAAATGGACATGTAGTATCCACAATTTTTATTTTTTTGTCCTTAGCTTCCTTATATATATTCTCAGGAACTCCATGAGACCTTATTATCATACTTTCATGATTTGGTATTGTATCAATTTCATTCACAGTCTTAAGACCTTTTTCTTCATATTTTGCCACTGCTTGTTTGTTATGAATAAGAGGACCTAAAGCATATATGCCAGAGTCATTTTTTTCAACTTCATCCCATGCCATTTTCATCGCTCTCTTTACTCCAAAACAAAAGCCAGCATTTTTTGCTATTTTTACGTTCACAAGTTTACCCCCTTATTTTGAATATTTAAAGTAATTTTGTTTTATCACTTCTAAAATCTCTTGTGATATTCTTTCATGGTCATCATTACTCAATTTTTCCTTAAAATGTTCTTCAAACGATATTGGTTCTCCAATATATACAATTACTTTACTAAAAAGTTTGTATTTAGATATTATTGATACTGGAACAACTTTAGATTTACTCTTTATTGTAAATACAGAAAGACCTGCCTTAGCCCTACCAAAAGAATCTCCTTTTATTCTAGTTCCCTCTGGAAATATGCCTAATACATAACCATCTCTAACTGACCTTAAAATAGTTTTTATTGTAGATACATCTGGCTTTTCTCTATTTATAGGCATAACATGCAATTTTTTTAATATAAATCCTAATGGCTTGACTCTAAATAATTCTTTTTTTGCAATCGCAGCTATTTCTCTATTTTCTATGGCAGCAGCCAAGAATATAGGGTCAAGATTCGATTTATGATTTGATGCTATTACTATATTACCTCTATCTGGAATATTCTCTGCACCTATAACTTCATATTTAAAAAATATTTTAGAAAAACCTTTAAAAATATTTATTGCAAATCTATAAAAATTCACTTTTATCTCCCTTCAACACTACATTATATTTTCATTATGATACTTAGACTAAAGATTTATTTTAGATATAACTTCATCTACAACATCTTCTATATTTTTTCCTGTAGTATCTATTTCTAGTGCATCATCAGCTTTTACTAATGGTGCAAATTCTCTATTTGAGTCAATTGCATCTCGCTTTATTATATCTTCAATTACTTCTTTTAAAGTAGTATTATATCCTTTATTACAAAGCTCTTTGTAACGTCTACTTCCTCGTTCTTCTGGAGTAGCTACTAAAAAGAATTTGTAATCTGCATTTGGGAAAACATATGAACCTATATCTCTACCATCTAATATTACTGAACTTTTTGTACCTATTTTTCGTTGAACTTCAACCATCAACTGTCTTACTTTTTTTATTTTGGCTATATTAGAAACATTGTTACTTACTTCTATTGTTCTTATTTCTTCATTTATAACTTCTTTATCCAAGTATATGCTATTGTCCTTGAAATCTATATCCGAATTTTCAGCTATTTGAATAACTTCCTTCTCATTATTGACATCAATACCACTTTTTAAACACTTATAAGTAACTGCTCTATACATAGCACCTGTATCTATATAATTTATATTTAGCTTTTTTGCTACTATCTTGGCTATTGTACTTTTTCCAGCTCCTGCTGGACCATCTACAGCTATAACTAAATTACCCATATATACACCTCTATCTATTCATATTTAATTATTAAAAGAACTATATTTATACACTAATACCTGCAAGATATCCAGTTGAAAATGCTATTTGTAAATTGTATCCACCAGTTTCTGCATCTATATCAATTACCTCACCTGTAAAAAACAAGTTTTTAATTAATTTAGATTCCATAGTAGAAGAATTAATTTCTTTAACTGAGATGCCACCAGAAGTAACCATACCAGTGTTTATACCTGTGGTTCCATTGCAAGTTAGCTTCATATTTTTTATATACTCAATAATTTTAATTTCATCTGCCTTAGACAAATCACTTGCCTTTTTATCACTCAAAGATAGTAGAGAAAGAACTTCTTTTAAGAAATTTTGAGGTAATATTTGCTTAAGATTATTTAAAACATTTTTATTGGGAAATTCTCTGATTATTCTAGAGATTTCATCAGCTTTTAGATTTGGTAAGAAATCTATACTTAATTCTACCTTTTCTTTTTCAATAATCTTATTAATATAAGAAGACATTATAAGCACACAAGGTCCTGTTATTCCAAAATGTGCAAATAACATATCCCCTGATTTTGATATTTTCCTTTTCTTAATCTTACAAGATATTTCCACATTCTTCATAGATATTCCTTGTAAATCTTTAATCCATTTTTCCTCTATTGTAAGTGGAACTAAAGCAGGATATAGTTTATTTAATGTATGTCCATGGTTTTTAAGAATCGTATACATTGAACCATCTGAACCCGTTTTTGAATAACTTACTCCTCCAGTTGATATAATAATCTTGTCTCCGAGTATCTTATCTCCATTATCTAAAATGACTCCTCTTATTAAATACTTTGACTTGTCCTTATTATAGTCATCTTTTGGAGCTATTTCTTCAGTCATAATGTCTGTAACTTTTTTATTATACATTATCTTTACATTGTGACTGAGTAAATCTTTATTTAATACTTCTATTACTTCTATAGATTTATCATTTTTTGTATATACTTTGTGGTCATTTTCTTCTTCAATCTTATATTCTAAATTTCTACTTTCAAAATATGAAATAAGATTCTTATTTGTAAACGTATAGAAACTACTGTAGAGAAATTTTTTATTATTAACGACTTTATCAAAAAAATCTTCTATATCTCTGTTGTTGGTAAAATTACATCTACCTCCACCAGTTGCCCTTAGTTTCCTTCCCAATTCTCCATTTCTCTCAATTAATATTACTTCATTATTATTTTTTGAAGCTGACAAAGCTGCCATCATTCCGGAGGCTCCTCCACCAACTACTATAACTTTACTCATAAATTTCTCCTTATAATTGCTTCTTACTCTAATGCAGAATTATTTATCTTTACATGATTTTTTATATGGCTTGTATCATTCATTTTTATTATAACAGGACCATAATCTTTAAATTCTACTATATTTAAAGCAGTATTATCCTGCTTAATTCTATATATGTTCTCCATACCTGATTCTAAAAATGACAATAACATAACTCTTAATGTAATTGAATGTGTAACAAGAATTATATTTTTATTATCATATTTTTCATTTAATTCCTTTATAAAAGTATCTACTCTTTCTTTTATAATTTTAAGAGTTTCGCCTTCTGGTATATTTACTAAGTGTGGTTCATTTCTCCATGTTAAATATATATCTGAGTAATCTTTTTGGATTTCTTTTATTAAAAGACCTTCCCAAACTCCAAATCCCATTTCCCTAAGTGCTTCAGTTTTTTGAACTTCAATATTAAGCTTATCGCCTAAAATTTGAGCTGTTTGCACTGCTCTTCCTAAGTCACTACTAAAAATATAATCAATTGAATACTTGCCAATATCTTCAGAAAGTTCTTTTGCCTGCTCTATCCCTTGAGGTGTAAGGTCAGAATTACCATGACCTTGTGTTTTTCCTAATAGATTCCAATCGGTTTGTCCATGTCTTACTATATAAAAAGTATTTCCCATATGTCCTCCTAATATATGCCTATTTTTATTAAATATAAATTATTACTTCTCAAAACTTAATTATATCATATAATACTTTACTTTGTTTCTATTTTATAACTTAATCTAACATATTATTTACAATAAAGCTCATTTATATTTCTACAAATTATTGTACCATTAAAGGATTTTTCTAAATTTATAAACTCAACTTTATTATATTATTTATAAAATTCTTCAAATCTGTACTCTTGAATTGAATTAACATACTTATCTGTATCTACTTTTTCTAAAAACATATCCAAAGGCCTTGCAAATATTCCTGTATCATCATATAAAGTCTTGTATAAAACCAAATCATTAGTGTCATCTTCTTCTTTATGATAAAAATTTCCATCTAAATCTCTATATACATAGATATCTTTTTCTCTTTCAGTATGTCTAATGACTAACTTATATTTATTTTTATTTTGCGTTAACTCTTTTTTACTGTATAGTTCACATATGCTCTCTACATTATCACTAGCTTTGCTAAGCCCCATTGTTGCATAATATTTTCCTTTAAAATGTTTATAGATACAAGGATATTTTAACTTTCTTTCACTATTACCTGAGTTATTTTTTAATTCAAGTGTTTTATTATAATCTCTCATATCTCGTCCCTTTCTTTTAAAAAGTATTTTATCTTGAAATAAGTTACTTGTTTTATATTTTATCATAATTTGAAATTTATTAATAATACAATAAATAAAGAGGCTGTATAAAATACAGCCTCTCAAGATTAATCTTCATAATCATATAATTTTTCTAATTTCTTTTTTAACTTCTTTTTTCTTTCTGAACCTAAAATTCTTATAAAATTATTATCGACAAAAATACAATTATTGCTTAGATAAAATTCACACTTATCTAGATTTACAATATAACTATTACTACATTTGAAAAAATTTTCTTTTTTCATTAATTTTCTTATACAAGAATCATTTTCTCCAACTTCGTAATTCCCATTTGCAGTATAAATCTTTGATTCATATTCCTGCTTTTCTATGTACATAATTTCTTCGATATTAATTGAAAAACGTTTATCTTCGTATTCAATATTAATAAAATTTTCCTCTTTCATTGCTATCCCTCCAAGTACTTTTATTAATTTAATTTTAGTGTTTTTTATCAATATAATCTATCGGAAATATATGTAAGACTGATTTATTTAAGATATTTAAATAAATACTTCCAATATTAGTGTATAAGTTCACTTTTTAACATTAATTTTTAAAGTTAAAAAGACTTTTTTTTATCATATTTCTATATATAATTATATGCGTCTTTAATAAAACAACTTTGATAGAAAATCATGTAAAATTATACATAAAAAAGTAATTATTAACTTTTAATTTCAATTAATTGTATTAGGATTTATCTTACTTTTCTGACTTTAATCTTAAGTATTATATGTATTAATACAAAGATTGAAATGTTAGATAATATCAATAGTAAAACTATTACTAAAAAAGCAATTCTTCTTTCAGGAGAAATTTTTACAAGATTGATAATATAATCATAAAGTATAAAAAATGAAAATAAATTTGCTATCATAGGAATAGATATGTATATCTCTTTTTTGCTTATTTTAAAATTTTTAAAAGAAATCTTATAAATATAAAGTAAAATACCTAACACTAACTTACCTAAGAATATTGCTTCATACCTATATAAGCTTCCACTAAGTAAAACATTCATATTATCCAAATTATTTACTGATACTACTAATAACATACTTAATCCATTTATACCTATTAATACTAACCAATAAAAAAACGAGATTACCAAAGATTTATATACATTAACTTTGTAATTAGACTTATAGAAAATAAAAGTTATAAGTATGCATATTAAGATTCTACTATTAGCTCCAATATTTATATAGAAAGAAGAAATAATAAGAAAAATAGAAAAAAAGAAATATATATTTAGTTTTTTTAAATTAGTCTTTGTCTGACTTGTATAATCAAAGACTTTTTTACATGCCCATATTTCTATAATAGAAGAGATAATTGTTATAAACATATCTAACATAATAATATCCTCAAAAATGATTAAATTATACTTTTTATAAAATATATCATAAAAAATACATACTAATTATATCATAAAAATACGCTTAGATTTGATGTGATTACTTAATATATTTTCAATAATTCCCTAAAATAAACTGTTGGAAATTGATGAATAAGTTATTAACAATAAAATTTAAAAATCATTCTTACTTTTAGTTAGCCTGTAATAGCAAAAACAAATTTATGTTGTAAACACTTAGAAATAATTAAGTATATTTTGATAGGTTATAAAATTATTTTAAACTTTAAAAATCTTTACTAAGGTAAGTGGTATCATTTAACTTGATACTCCCTATTCCAATTATTTTAGGTACTTTACTAATTATAACCTATTTAATATTACTTTATGAATAGTAGAGTAACTGATTAAACAATACCATTTATAGATTTTACAGCCATCTATTAATTAAATACTTAGAGTTTTGGCTTCTATAATTACTCTTCTTCTAAGTTTTTAAAATGGCTCTCAAATAAATCTAACGTATCCTTATCTATGACTTCATCATCATGTAATGCTGAAATCAAACTCTGTAAAGAATTGTCGTGTATATTACTTAAAAAATCTTTTGTTTCAACACTTAAATACTCTTTATGTCCAACCACTATTGTATAATGAGTATATCTATCTATTTTTTCCGCATCTAAAAAATGCTTTTTAACAAGTCTTGATAAAAGTGTTAATGTAGTTGTTTGTTTCCATCCATATTTTTGTTCCATAGCTTCAATAGTTTCTTTTGATGTCACTGTATCATTTTTTTCCCAAATAAACTTCATAACTTTTAATTCTGCTTGTGGTATTTTTGAAATTGTCATAACCTTACGCCCCTCTCAAACTTTTATTAAATTAATACTATCGCAATATAGTTTTTAAGTCAAAGATTTTGTCGATAATAATATTTTCCAATTTTTACCAAAAGATTAGTTCTTGATATAATTCTATAACAAAGCGCATAAGAAATATTTATTCTACATTGTAAAATTAAATATATAAATAATATCTTCACTATTAAAAACTAAAAATTTAAGCTTTTCTTTTGTTGGCTTGTATTATTAAATTCCTCCATATTGTATTTTAGAAACATAACAAAACACTTCCTTCAAATCTGTTGAAGTCTAAATTTTTACAATTTCTACTATTATACAACAGTCAAACAAGTGGTACAAGAAAGTTATAAAAACACAATTCTAGGGTTAATAAAAATAAAGAACTCATAAAAATGAATTCTTTTATCTATAAATTTGATTAGTTTTTTAAATATAATCAATATAGTACATTCAGTTGCATAACCTGTAAAAACACCTTGAAGAATCCTTAGGCCTAATAGCTGATAAACATTTTGTACAAATGCTATGGTAAATATCACTTTCCCATACCAACACTTGCACGTAAAAGCATTGATTTTCTTCCATATTTATCAGCAGCTTTCCCTTAAATTGGTGAAAAGAATGCTGCTACTACAAAAGTACATCCAAAAATTATACCTGAATACTGTTGTATTAAGCCAACATCGGTTACACCCAACTGTTTAATATATAATGGAAGTATAGGTGCTATTTGGCTCATACCTATAGAACTAAAGAACAACCCTATCCAACATACAAATAAATTTCTTTTCCATAATTCAATATAAAACTACACCCCCTACATTTTAAATTTCTTTGACAGTGCTACAATTTTATTACTTTATACTATTAATTATAAAGTTAAAAAAAGACAATTTCCATTGTCAAATATAAAAAATAAAAATTTTTTATATTCATTTATGCCTATTTCAAAAATAAATTTCAAATTAAAAAAAATTTACTTACGACAAAATCTTTCTTCATGTATAATCCTAATAGAAATAAATTTTACTTGGAGGTAAATGAATATGCCACAAAATAGAAAAGAAAGTTTAATATTTACGGTACTTATGTGTGCTTTTATGGTATTTTTTATGAGCGTTTATAATATTTCTATACATGATAAATTCTCATTAAATACCTTTAAAAATGCATGGTTGGATTTTCCAACTACATATATCATAGCTATGATTTTTGATTGGTTTATTGTTTCTAATGTTGCAAAGAAAGTAGCATTTCGTATTATAAATTCAGATACAAAACAAATTATAAAGGCTATTGTTATATCAAGTTGTATGGTCTGTGGAATGGTCATATGTATGTCTTTATTTGGAGCTATTAAATCAATTGGAAGTTCTAATACACTTATAGCTATATGGATTTTAAATATAGCCAACAATTTTATTGTTGCGTTGCCATTACAACTATTAATTGCAGGACCATTAGTCAGATTTATTTTTAGAACACTATTTCCAGAAGGTACAATTGTTGAAGTAGTAAATTCTTAAAATAAATAAGGGGCTGTCGCACTAAAAAATAGTGCTACGCCCTTTTTTGTATAAAAAAAATAAATCCCAAGTTCAAAAGAGCCTGGGATTCTTGTATAATAATTGTATGCAAAAACAAAATACTACACAAATTGATTATACTACTTATGGTGATAATTATCAATTTAAATTACCACTAAATATTGATTACATGATTCCAAAAGATGATTCTGTAAGGTTATTAAGTCAAATTATTGAGGAGATAAATTTAGAAAAATTATATAAGACTTATTCTCGAATTAGAGGAAATAGAGTAACCCCTAGACAATTTTTGAAAATTATAATATATGCAAACATGAACTGTATTTTATGCCATTATTTTTGACTTCGATAATTGGATGACCATTTCCTAAAACAAATTATCAGTAACTTTATATCAATTGTTTTGCCTTATTTATATAAAGTTTATTTTTATATTATTTTTTTAATAATAATCATAACTAAAATAGTTTCATTATATAATTTGAAAATTTTGACTATTATACAGTTTTTATCATCATCTTACCACCATCAAATATATATTCAACCATATTATTCTCATATAAATAAGTTATATAAGAACGTATTGTACTTCCAACTAATACATATTGATTAGCATCAAGCGTGACATCGTACAAATCACACATTTTTTCGATAACTTCATCAATCATAATTGGCTCACAACAAACCTTTTTAATATTATCTATTATTTCTTCCATCTTCTTCTTATTAATATCAATCAAATTTTTTATATCTGTAGTTTTTACAGAGTGACTTGGAACAAAGAAATCCGCCTCTAACATTCTCAATTTTTCTAGTGTCTTAAATTGTGAATCTATATCTAATAAGAAGAAAAAATGATATTTAGTAATTATATTCTCTGGTGTAAGACTATCTGCAACAAACAAAACATTATCTGGAGTTCTAATACCAATCATTTCAAAATAATGACCTGGAAGAGAAATCGCTTCAAGCTCTGTATCTACAATTTTGCCATTTGAAGGTATAATATAATCAACTTTACTTTCCTTTGCTAATAGAAATTTATTCTTCAGTGCTTTACTTGGATAACCACCATATAAAAATGCTGATTCTAATATTGGGTTTTCTGTAAAATATCCTTCCATTTTAGTCGTGGCAATCTTGCATTTTGTTTGATTCTTAAGATAAGCATTTCCTCCTATATGGTCTGCATTTGAATGAGTGTTTATTATTAATTTAAGATTTAAATTGTGTTCTTCTAATAGTCTTAGAACTTGTCTAGCTGTATCCTTATTGTTTCCACTGTCAATTAAAATTGCATTATTAGCATATACATATACCCCTACTATTGTAGGAAGTGGAATATAATATGTATTTCCTTTTATATGCTCTAGAGTTAACTTAGCCATTTTATAACCTCCCTTTAAATTTATTTTTAATTATAACATTAATTTTCTGAAAATTCCAATCAAATTATTTTTATAATATATTTTTATTTCTTTTATTAAAATTGGAAAAACTATATAATATATATTATAATCTATATATAAGGAGTGATGTTATTGAAAAAAGATAGAATAACTTTTTCAGAAATTTTAATATTAATTATAGGCTGTATATTAATGGCAATTTCTCTTAACTTATTTTTTAATCCACATGCAATTGCTGCTGGTGGTATAACAGGGCTTGGAGTTGTTTTAAATTCATTATTTGGTGTAGAACTTTGGATTGTCAATTTACTTTTAAATATTCCATTATTCATATTTGCTTACAAAATACTTTCAAAGAAAGATTGTTTTAAAACAGTTTTAGGAATAATTTTTCTTACCATAGCACTTAAGCTTACTGCAAATATGGCTACATTAGATATAACAAATGATATGTATCTTGCAATTATATCTGGTTCTATTTTAATGGGAGTTGGTCAAGGTCTTATTTTTAGAATAAATGGCTCTACAGGTGGAACTGATTTAATGGCACTCCTACTAAATAAATATTTTCCTACATTTAGTATACCTGTTTTAATGGGTATTGTTGACTGCGTTGTAGTAGTTCTATCAGGTATAGTAAATAGACAGGTTGAGATTGCACTTTATTCAACTGTTGCTTTATACATTTTAGTAAAAGTTAGTGACTTGCTTATTGAAGGATTTAATTATTCAAAATCATTCACTATTATATCCGACCTTTCAAAAGATATAAGTAAAAAAATAATGGAAGATTTAGACAGAGGTGCAACTATTCTAAAAGGTGAAGGTGCATATACTGGAGAAAATAAGAATGTGCTTTTAGTAGTAGTTGAAAAGAAAGAAGTTGTCGAATTAAAAAAATTAGTAAAAAATGTCGACCCTAATGCATTCATTATAATTACAGATATACATGAAGCTTTAGGTAATGGATTTAAAAAAATAGAGTAACTACAAAACAAAAAGCAAGTATAATTAACATATATAAATCTAACTTTTTATATGTTACATCATACTTGCTTTTTTGATACAAACAATTAACTGTATTAATTATTATTTTATATAAGTCTTTCTAGCTTTACTCTCATTTAAATAGTAACTTTAAAAATTTTAAAATTACTGTCTCTTTATATTATCCACTTCACTTTATAAGAATCAAATACAAATTTAAATATTATAACACCACAAAATAATTTAAACCATATAATGGTAACATGTTTAAATTATAAAATATTCATGTAATTATATAATAAATAATTTATAAATATAGCCAAATCGGTCTAAATACATATATAATATAGCTAACATGATTCTTATGCTTAGCACTACCAATAAAACTAAAAATATAAAAAGGAGAACTTAAAATGAGTGTTAGTTTACAAAAAGGACAAAGAGTTAGCTTAGTAAAAGACAATAATCCTGTAAAAAATTTAGTTGTGGGATTAGGATGGGATATTAATAAACTAGGTAAAAAAAATTATGACCTAGATGCATTTGCAATAGCATTGACTAACCAAGATAAAATGAACTCTAGAGGCGACTTAGTTTATTTTGGTAATCTTAAACACCCTTCTAAAGCTATTATACATACTGGAGACAACTTAACTGGAAGGGGCGAAGGTGATGATGAGCAAATAATAGTTAATTTAAATGATATGCCTGAATATGTACATAAGATAATTTTTGGAGTTTCTATATATAAAGCTAAAAAAAGAGACCAAGATTTTAGTCAAATGAATAATTCTTTTATAAGACTAGTTGATTCAAATTCTGACCAAGAATTATTTAAGTATAATCTTCAAGAAGACTTCTCTGGTAAAGTGACAGTTTTGGCAGGGGAAATTTATCGTAGAAATGAAGAATGGAAATTTAATGCTTTGGGACTTGGTCAAAATGAAGAACTTCGTGAATTAATTAATACATATAAATAATAATTACTATAAAAAAATTTATAACAAGGAGTTGGTTTAAGTGGGTATAACTTTAGCAAAAGGACAAAAAGTAAGTTTAACAAAAACTAATCCTGGTCTAAAAAAAGTAATAGTAGGACTAGGATGGGATATTAATAAATATGATGGTGGTTTTGATTTCGATTTAGATGCTTCTGCATTTTTAACTGGAGCTGATGGTAAAGTAACAAATGATGGAGATTTTATATTTTATAATAATTTAAAACATGCTTCTGGAGCAGTTGAATATATGGGTGATAATAGAACAGGTGTTGGTGATGGTGATGATGAACAAATAAATGTAGACTTGACTAAAATACCACAAAACATTGCTAAAATATCATTTAGTGTTACTATAAATGAAGCCATTACAAGAAGACAAAATTTTGGACAAGTTGAAAATTCATATATAAGAATATATAATGAAGAAACTAATGAAGAACTTATTAAATATGAATTGGGTGAAGATTTTAGCATAGAAACAGCAATAGTAGTTGCAGAACTATATAGACATAATGGGGAATGGAAATTCAATGCTTTAGGATCTGGCTTTGAAGATGGCCTTGCAGGATTATGTGGAAATTTTGGTGTTAATATAGGTTAATGTAAAGGGGTGTCTCAAAATAAACTTTTTAGTTCATGAGGCACTCTTTTTTATATGAAATCAAATATATCTTAATCATTTCAACAATAAAAAAGAGACTTATCTCTATTTTGAGACAAGCCTTTTTACTTAGATATCTTATAAATTATTTACTCTTCTACTCTTTTTTCTCGCTTGTTTTTTTCCATATTCTACTGAAATATCAAAAAATGATGAAATATTTTCTGTAAAAAATTTGCTTTTATGATATGCAACATCAAATGTTCTATGTAAGTTAATACCTTCAATATCACAAGCCCATAAAAGATGCTTTTTTAAATAGTCCTCAATAAGTAATTCAGATATAACTGCAATACCAAAATTATCTACAACTGCTCTCAATATAGCCTCAGAATTATAACATGACCATCTAATATTCATTGGTATTTTCAATTCTTTTAATTGATTTTCTAATTGTGCTCTCGTACCACTTCCTAATTCACGCATAATCAATGGCTGGTTTGAAAGTTCTGAAACTTTTATAGAGTCTCTTTTGTAGAATTTATGCTTAGTTGAACATATAAGTACAAGATGGTCATTAATAATGCTTTTTGTAACAATATCTGGATGCTTAATCTTCCCTTCTACAATTGCAATGTCTAATTCACTATTAAGTAGTTTTTTTGCAATCAATCTTGTATCTTCTACAAATACTTCAGGCTCTATCAGAGGATTTACCTTATATAATTCTAATATTATTGGGCTTATTACACATGTACCAACAGTTACTGTTGCTCCGACTCTTATGCGAATGTTTTTTGCACAATGCTTCATACAGTCATCCATTTCTTCATTTATAGCTAAAAGATGCCTCCCATATCCAAGAAGTTTTTTTCCTGCCTCAGTTAAATATAGTTTTTTTGAAATTCTATCAAATAACTTAACACCATACTCCTTTTCTATTTCTGAAATAGCTTGGCTAACTGATGATTGAGTAATGTACATATTTCTTGCTACTTCACTCATTTTACCACATTCAGCAACCTTAACAAATATCTCAAGACTACGAATTGTCATATTATCACAACCTTAGCAAACATTAGTAAATACTTATGATTTTATTAATATTTTAGTATTTTACAAATACATTGTCAAGAAGTATAATTTTATCATAGAGTTATAAAGTAGATGGGAGTGTGATATATTGTGAAAGTATTAATTATAGGTGGAGTTGCTGCTGGAACAAAAACTGCTGCAAAAATAAAACGTGAAATGGGTAACAATTGTTCTGTTACAATACTAAATAAAGGTGATGATATTTCTTATGCAGGTTGTGGTCTTCCATATTACGTTGGTAAGGTCATTGAAGATAAATCATCTTTAATCGTGAATACCCCTGAAAATTTTTCGAAACTAACAGGAGCAGAAGTTCGCTGTGGAGTTGAAGTTACATCTGTTGATAGAAATGCAAAACAAGTAATTTTGAAAACGCTTTCAACAGGAGAAGAAGAAGATTTAAGCTATGATAAACTTGTAATTGCCACAGGAGCAGACCCAATAAAACCACCAATACCTGGTATTGACTTATCTGGAGTATTCTTCATGCGTACTCCAAGTGATGCTATAAAACTAAGAGATTCTATTGAAGATGGCATTAAGAGAGCTGTTGTTATTGGTGGAGGTTTCATTGGTCTTGAAATTGCTGAAAACCTTTCTGCAATGGGTATACGTGTAAGTGTTATTGATATGGCTGAACATGTTATGCCTGGATTTGATACTGATTTTGCTGAATATGTTGAAAATCATATGGCTGATAAAGGTATAATGATTTTTACAGGGGACCAAGTTGTAGGTATTGAAGGTGAAAATAAAGTTGAAAAACTTCGTACTAAAAATAGAGTTATTAAAACAGATTTAGTAGTTATGTCAGTTGGAATTCGTCCTAACACAGGTTTTCTAAAAGACACAGGTTTGGAATTTGCTCCTAATAACACACTTATTGCAGATGAATATCTGCTTACAAACGATAAAGATATATATGTAGTTGGAGATTGTGCTTTTGTAAAAAATTCTTTAACAAATAAACCTACATGGTCACCTATGGGGTCATCTGCAAATCATGAAGGTAGAATTTGTGCACAAAATATATCTGGAAAATCTAAAACTTACAATGGTGTCCTTGGAACAACAGTAGTAAAATTACCTGAACTCAATGTAGGAAAAACAGGTCTAAGCAAAGAAATAGCTGAAAAAGAAGGTTATAATGTTTGTTCTGTAACCATAGCTACTGATGATAAAGCTCACTATTATCCAGGTGCTTCTAATTTTATTATAAGAATGGTTGCTGAAAAAAATACTAGAAAATTATTAGGTGTTCAAGTTATGGGACCTGGAGCGGTCGATAAAATAGTAGATATAGCTGCTACTGCAATAACTTTAGGAGCTGACCTTTATTCATTAGAAAGTATGGACCTTGCATATGCACCACCTTTTTCAACTGCTATTCATCCTTTTGTAGTAGCAGTAAATGTTTTACAGAATAAACTTAATGGAGAGCTTGATAGTGTTTTACTTGATGAAATCGAAGACTTTGACAGTTGGACTAAACTTGATGTTTCAAAAGCTCCTTCTATTCCTAGTTTACGTTATCTTCCTGTTGGTGAAATTAATGGAGAAATTGAAGGCCTTGCTAAAGATGAAAAAATTCTTCTTATATGTGCAAAAGGTAAAAATAGCTATATGGCCCAAAATCGCTTAAGACGCTTTGGCTATACAAATACGAAAGTTCTTGAAGGTGGAATACTATTTTATCCAAATCTTAAGGTAATGGAGGAGTAAATATGAGTAATATTACAGCAGAACAAAAAAAGGAAGTGAAAGGTAGAGGTTTTCTACCAAGCAGAGATGGAGAACATTTTGCAGCACGTATAATAACTGTAAATGGTGTAATAAATGCATCACAAGCAAAAAAAATTGCAGAAGCTGCTGAAAAATTTGGAAATGGTCAGTTAGCATTTACTACTAGATTAACAGTAGAATTACCTGGCGTAAAGTTTGAAGATATTGAAGCTTTAAGTGAGTTTATCGCTAGTGAAAATCTAATAACAGGTGGAACTGGCTCAAGAGTTCGTCCTGTTGTAGCTTGTAAAGGTACTGTTTGTGTTCATGGTCTAGCTGACACACAAGCACTTGCTTCTGAAATACACCAAGAATTTTATAAAAACTGGTATGATGTAAAACTACCTCATAAATTTAAAATTGGTGTTGGAGGATGTCCTAACAATTGTATTAAACCTGACTTAAACGATCTTGGAATTGTTGGTCAACGTGTACCTGATTACGATTCTGAACTTTGTGTTGGTTGTAAAAAATGTGCTGTTGTAGAAGTCTGTCCTGTTAAAGCAGCTAAATTAACAGATAAAGGGAAACTTGAAATAGACAGTAATATATGTAACAATTGTGGTAAATGTATAGATAGTTGTAATTTTGATAGTATTGAAGAAAAAGAATCTGGTTATAAAGTGTATATAGGAGGAAAATGGGGAAAATCTGTTCGTCCTGGAACACAGATTGATAGATTATTTTCAAAAGATGAGCTTATGACTTTAATTGAAAAAGCAATTCTTTTATTTAGAGAACAAGGCAATACAGGTGAACGTTTTGGAATAACTATTGACAGAATTGGTGTTAATGAGTTTATAGAAATGCTTTTATCAGATGAAGTTTTAGAAAGAAAAGAAGATATACTTGATGCTCCTTTACACCTTACAGGTGGAGCTTTATGCTAACAATAAATATATTAATTATTAACATTAATATATGTAAAAAATTTTAGTTAATGATAATTAAAGAATCATCTATCATAAAAGAGGCTATCTCAAAATAGAGATAAGCTTCTTTTTTATTGTTGAAATGATAAAATTTTATAATAATTGCTTATTAATTTTAAAAGCAGATTACTTCAATTAAAATACAATAAAATTGATTTAAAAATTATAACAAATTAATATGTGTTGAAAATTTTATAGGGTCTTTAAAATAAAGTGTGTATTCTTCTAAA
>NZ_JAGWCX010000027.1:0-49489 GCF_020657775.1 Clostridioides sp. ZZV14-6345
GGTTTTCCTATTGGATTTTTTAATTCATAATATATTAATAATATTTATCAAATTTACGTTTAGATTATCTAATATTTTAGAATATTCTATTTAAAAATTCACATCTTTTTTTATTATATCTATTTACAATCATTTAAATTACTACTAATTATACAATTATTAGTCCATATAAAATATTTAATATTCCATTGGATTTTCGCTATTTAATATTTTACATATTGAACTTGTGCCTAACCTTTGTGCACCTGCTTCTATGAATTTTTCTGCATCAGATATTGATTTTATCCCTCCAGCAGCCTTTATCTTAACACCTTCACCAATGTGCTTTTTCATAAGTTTTATATCTTCTAGAGTTGCTCCACTTGTTCCCATACCAGTTGATGTCTTTATAAAATCCGCACCTGAATTTGTTACTATTTCACACATCTTTATTTTTTCAGATTCATTCAGATAACATGTCTCTATAATTACTTTTAATACCTTATCTCCAACAACACTTTTTATTTCCCTTATTTCATTTTCTATTTTTTCATATTCCTCATTTTTTATATCAGAAATATTTACAACCATGTCAATTTCAACTGCTCCATTTTCAATAGCATCTTTTGCCTCAAATACCTTTGTTTTTGTAGTTTGGTACCCTAAAGGGAAACCTATTACTGTACAAATATTTACTCTTCCATTTAAATACTCAGTAGCACTTTTTACATATGATGGTGGTATACAAACTGATGCTACATTCATTCTTATAGCTTCATCACACAGAGTTTTAATGTCTTTCAATGTAGTTGTTGCCTTTAACATAGTATGGTCTACTAACTGTAATATATGTTTCATAAAAACCTCCTAAATGTATAATTAAATTACTTGTTTAAATGTAATTTCCTTTTAGCAATATTTAGTATCATATCAACTTCTTCAACTTTAAAAAGAATCATCAGTGATGTATAAACTGAGAATCCAATTACTACTGCAATCGTCAGAGATATTAATTCGTTAAGTGTGCCTAAACCCAATATACCAAAAATAAATTTATAAATAAAATATGCTATGAAACTCATAACACATGAAGATACTAATGATTTAAAAGTAGTTCTTATTATTTTATCTTGTCCAAAATATCCTACTTTTCTCTTTAAATTTAAAAAAAGCAATAATATACATGCTATTGATGATGAGCTAGTTGCCAGTGCAAGCCCCCCATGAGCCATAGGTTTTATCAAAACTAAGTCTAATACTATGTTGACTCCAACTGATATAATACCATTTACCATAGGTGTCTTTGTATCCTGTAAAGAATAAAAAACCTTTCCTAATATGTCTCTTAAACCAAATGCAGTCATCCCAACTGCATAAAAAACTAAGGCAGTAGCTGTCATTTGAGTAGCTCTAGAATCAAATGCTCCTCTTTCAAATATAATTCTAACAACAGACTTAGCAAATACAATAGATGCAACAGAAATTGGAATCATAGAAATTATTATCATATTTACACTAGACTTAACTGAACTTGTAAACTTTTTTTGGTTATTTTCTGCACTTAATTTCGATAACATAGGATACATTACAGATACTATTGAAGCTGTAAATGTTCCTGTAACAAACCCATTTAACCTATCTGCATAAGTAAGTGCTGGAATACTCCCCTTAATCAGTGTAGATGCTAATGTTGTATCTACCAGTGAATTTACTTGGTTTACAGCTACGCCTATAAATACAGGTGATAATAGAACCAGTAGCTTTATTAAACTTTCATCTTTAAAATCCAAATAAAATAAATATTTGTAATTTGTTTTATTCACAAAAAGCAGATAAAAAAACAGCTGAACTATCATAGCAACTACAGCACCAACAGGAAGTATATATGGTCCTAGTACAGTACTTAATATTATTGAAATAATTATTACAATATTATAAGGTATACTACCAAACCCAACTACAATAAAATTTTCTTTTATCTGTAAAAAAGCTGACATAACACTGGTAATCCCTATAAATATTATCCCAACTATAAGTACTCTAGTGAATTTTACAGTAAGTAAAAATCTTTCTCCCTCAAATCCTATGGCAAATATACTTACAAGTTGTTTTGAAAAAATAACTCCTAATATGGCTACAATTATGCATATACCAACTATTATATTTAAAACATTGTTTAAAAACTTTAATGCCTCTTTTTCTCCTTTTTTACTATTTATATCTTGATACATAGGGATAAAGGTAGTAACTATAGCAGTTCCTATTGCTGCAAATATAATATTTGGTATATTCATAGCTGTTAAATAACTTTCTGTATACAAGCCAGTCCCATAAATCGAAGATAACACTAATTCTCTACCCATTCCAAGAATCTTAGATATTATAGTGACTATCATCAAATAAAAAGTCGCTCTAGCTACTTTGCTCATTTTATCACTCCACTCTTCTAGCGTTTCTTCATAATTTTTTTAGAAGAAAAGTACTTATATCAGCTATATTTCTAAATACCATTTTCTTTATTTTTTTATCAATCAATAATTTTAAAAGTAGTGGACACAGAAAATCACTACTTATTTTCAAAGTATATTCTATCATATATTGTTCATTATGAAAACTTTTTATGTTTTGTCTTAATTCTTTAGGTATTTTATTTATAATATTTAATAATGAAGCTCAAATAATTGATAAAGTGAATCCCTTGCAGTTAACAAAAGTAAAGGTTATTATATATATACTGATACAGCAATAGAACAGGCCAATATTATAATGTGTACAAATACCATCTACTAAATTCTTCTAATTGTGCCAAATATAATGACTTAAATATATAAAAACTAGAAATTTTACTCCATGTGAAACTTATAAGTAATAACAATGTTTACATAGAGTAAATAAAAAACTAAGTCTGGAAATATTTATGTGTATTATTTCAATAAGATTTTGTTTCTGTTAAACATAAAAAGTGTACTCCTTCCTTTATATGATGATATTTGATATTTTAACTATCACCACTTTTTGAAAGAATACACACTTTATTTTAAAGACATTTTCTACTCTATTTTATATAATTTCTAACAACTTAATAAAAATGCTTTAATTGTTTTAACTTACTTGGATGTCTTAATTTTCTTATTGCTTTAGCTTCTATTTGTCTTATTCGCTCTCTAGTAACTCCAAATACCTTTCCAATCTGTTCTAGCGTCTTAGGGTCATCATCATCAATTCCAAATCTCATTCTTAAAACTTGCTGCTCTTGTTCTCCAAGACCTGTAAGCAATTCTTCGATTTTTTCTTTTAAATTATGCTGTTCAACTTCATGTATTACAACATCCTTAAAATCAGCATCTGATGGTATAAATTCAACTAAACTACTATCCTCATCTTCTTTCAATGGAGTATCCAAAGATACAACATTTTTATCTCTTCTTAATAATTCCAATACTTTGCCAACTTCTAGACCACATGCATCTGCAATCTCATCCACAGTTGGCTCTCTTAATAATACATTTAAAAGTTCTTGTTTCTTTTTCTTTACAAAATTTATTCTCTGATGAAGATGTATAGGTATCCTAATAGTATTTTCGCAATCATCGATATATCTTGTTATGCTTTGTTTTATCCACCAAGTTGCATAAGTGCTAAATTTATATCCTTTTTTATAATCGTATTTTTCTACAGCTTTTATAAGTCCTATATTTCCTGCTTGAATTAAATCTAGCATATCAATACTATCTCTTTTATACCTCTTTGCTATACTAACTACCAACCTATAATTTGAATTTATAAACTTTTCCTTTGCTACTGAAGATGAGTTGATTATTTCCTTAGCCAGCTCTACCTCTTCCCCTGCTGACAACATTTTGTATTCCTCAATTTCCTTTAAGTACATTTTCATCGCATTTGACACATTTGATGAACCCACACAAATATAATTTTCATAATTATTTTCTTTTTTAGTATCCATAATCAAACCCCTTCTATTCATAGAATTTGCTAAAACAAAAATAAATAATTTAAACCTACATAATCTACAATTACATAATATCTCTTTCTTCAAATAAATTGTTTTGTATATTATGTATACAAAGTTATAAAAACTATACCTAATTAATATTATTCTACTTCTGACACCAATATCCTCCTTATATATATAATTTATTTTATTATATCTTGTTATATTCTTAGTTTTTAGAATGATATATGTCTAAAAAAAGACTGTTTACTAAACAGTCTTTTTTAATATATATGCTTGATATTTAATTTTCATGATGATTACATCCGCATCCACAATTTTCATCATGGTGATGATGTTCTTCTAAATCTTTTACTTGTTGTTCCATTTCATTAAACTCTTTTACCATTATATCATAAGTTGGAAGAGCTGCCTCAGTATCGTATTCTTCGCCTCTCCAATCAGCATACATCATAGCATCACCATTAGTTAAAACCAACCTACCTGACATAGTTATATTATCCACTTCTTCTAAAAATTCTATTTGTTTTTGTAAAACTTCTCCTTCTAACTCCACATCTTCATCTAAACATTGAACTATCATTACAGGTGCATAATAATCTTCTTCGTCTTTAACATTTACAACAATATCTAAAATTCCTTCTGCACCTTCTTCAAATTCTGCTAACTCAACACTTGTATCAATCATATCTTGAGGTACCAACAAATCTTCTATTAAATATTTTATTACTCTATCTTTTACTAATTCCTTTGACATTTATATTTCTCCTTCCGATTCTATAACATTATCATAATCATTTCTATATTATAGTATACTACATTAATTGTTTTTTCAATCTCTTAAAAAAATTATTTTTTATTATCTTCCTTATATTGCCTTTTTTATTACAATGTTGTAATCGCATTGATTTAAAAAATAGTTTATATTTAGTATAATAGAAATATAGTACATATTTTTATTATATATATTAGTAAAAATAGATTGAAAATGTAATGTATGTTAAATCTAGGAGGAATATTATGAAGTTTAAAAAACAAATTAGTTCTATTATTGTATCTACCATGCTTGTACTTGGAAGTATTAATCTTTCTTATGCAGATGGTACAAATGTAGTTACACTTGGGGCTAACTTATCAGAATCTCAAAAGCAGCAAATGCTTAATTACTTTGGAGTAAAAAAAGACCAAGTCTTAGTTTTAGATGTAACAAATGCAGAAGAAAGACAGTACTTACAAGGTGTTGCAACAGAAGGTCAACTTGGAAAAGTTACTATATCTTGTTCATATGTTGAACCTACTAAAAAGGGAAATGGAATTAATGTTAAAACAGCAAATTTAACTTGGGTAACTAGCTCAATGATTGCTTCAACACTTACAACAGCTGGTCTTGAAGATGCAAATGTTATTGCTGCTGCTCCATATCCTGTAAGTGGTACTGGAGCATTAACAGGAATCATGAAAGCATTTGAAGATGCTTCAGGAAAGAAACTTGATGAAACAAAAAAAGAGATTGCTTCTGAAGAATTGGTAGTTACAGGTGACTTAGGAGATGATATAGGTCAAGAAAAAGCAACTGGTGTAATGAATGATATAAAAACAGAAATTGTAAAAAATGGTACAAAGGATACCAATCAAATAGCAAATACAATAAATAATGTTGTAAACAATTACAATATTACTATTACACCAGAACAAAAAGAACAAATTAAAGGTGTAATGAAAAAAATAGCTGACCAAGATTATGATTATAATAACATGAAAAATACATTAGATAATGTATCAGATAATGTAAATGAGCAATTAAAGAAATTAGGTGAAAGTGTTAAAGGTTCTGGTATACTAGATACTATTGGCGGATGGTTTAGTGGAATAGGAGACTGGTTCTCTGGTTTATTCTCAGGCGGAGATAAAAAAGATTTAGGAATCTTAAATAACACTAATGATAAATCTCTTGGCTCTGATGCTGTAATAAACTCTACAGAAGGTGTTCAAATAAATCCACAAGATAACACTGGTTCTAATAATGACAATGATACAAATAAATCAGAAAATAATAATGATAGTAATAATGAAAATAAAGATGCTTCTCAGTCAGGTCAAAATGACACAACAAATAATTCAGAAAATCAATCAAATAATGATGACTCAGTTGGTTTCTTTGAAAAAATAAAAAATTGGCTTTCAGGCTTATTTTAAAAATTAAGTAAATAAAAAGAATTGCCTAAAATAGAAAGTTTCTATAAAAGGCAATTCTCTTTATTTGCAATAAATTTTTATTAATCACTCATCTTTTTAGATTTTTCTATGCATGCACATATTGCTTTTATCACAGAAGCTCTAAAACCTTCTTCTTCAAGTACTTTAACTGCCTCTATAGTAGTTCCACCAGGTGAACATACCATATCTTTTAACTCACCAGGATGCTTTCCTGTCTCAAGTACCATTTTTGCAGAGCCCATAACTGCCTGTGATGCAAACTTATATGCTTGTTGTCTTGGCATCCCTGCAATTACTGCTGCATCTGCTATAGCTTCTATAAATAAAAACACATATGCTGGTGCAGAGCCACTGGCTCCAATTACTACTTCTATAAGATATTCTGGTACTACTTCAGTATTTCCAAAAGAATTAAATACTTCTGTAACCACTTTTAAATCTTCATCGTTTATATTTTTATTTATAGAAAGTGAAGACATAGCTTCATTTACAAGAGCTGGAGTATTTGGCATAGTTCTAACTATTTTTTTATCTCCCCCTATAATTGACTCTATATCTTTTATGGATTTTCCTGCTGCTATTGTAACTATAATTTTACTGTCATCTATAAAATCTTTTATATCTTTTAAAATATCATCATATATATCTGGTTTAACAGCCACAATTACTATATCAGAGGTTCTAGTTACTTCCTTTGAATCTTTTGTAGTATTTATTCCAAAACTTGCATGTATTCTATCAAGAGTTTCTTGACTGTATGCTGATGCTATAACCATATTAGGTTCAACTAATTTTGAATTTACTATTCCCCCTATCATAGCGCTTGCCATATTTCCTGCACCTATGAATCCAATTTTTTTCACTTTAGTACCTCCTTATTAGCTAACATTTAAGCTTCTTTAACTGTATCAGATTTCTCAAATGGATTTGGTACACTTACCACCAAAATTTTCACTAATTTATTAGTATAGTTAACCCAATTATGATTGTTCTTTTCACTATTATAGTGTATTGTATCTCCTGGATACATTTCTATTTGCTCATCCCCCAAAAACACTGTAAGAACTCCCTCTAATACATACACAAACTCCTCACCGTTATGTACGTAACAACAAATTTCTTCACTACTCTTACTTGGAAGAATCTCAATCAATCTCGGTAGCATTGTTTTTTCCTTTAAATTAGATGATAAATGATAATGTATAAATGTTGAATTTTCTACATCAAATACCTCTTTTTCATAACTTCTTAATACAGCTCTTTTATGCTCTTTTGGCTTCATAAAAAAGTAAGTTAATTCTACATCTAATACACTTGCTATTTTTCCTAAGGAATCTGTTGCTACACTTGTCAATCCTCTTTCAAGTTGTGATAAAAAACCAATTGATAAGTTTGTTTTTTCACTCATATCCTTCAGTGTCATTTGTTTTTGAGTTCTAAGTTGCTTTATTTTTACTCCTATGTCCTTATTCAAAACCATCACCCCTAAATAATTTTAATTTTTTCATAATATAAATATAAAAATATAAATATAGGCTGTTTAACCTATTTTTATTTCATTTAGAAAAATTTTTTATTAGTATTACTATAATTTATTAATCTTTTTTGTCTATATTTTTTCGATTATTTAGATTTATTTTTCACACATTTCTAGTTAATTTTACCAACTAAATATACATTTTTTACAAGTATGGTTTTTTTCTAATAAAACTTAAATTATTTATGTAATTAAATTTATTATCAAAATGATTCATAATAGTATATTAATCCCATAAATATACTTTAATCTAATAAATATATCTAAATTATATTTTATGTGTGGCAGCATTCTTTAACTTTAATTGTTAAAAACTCAATTTATTATCTTACTATTTCTACACATTATTACATCCTTTAGTACAATTATAACATAATTTTACAATTTAATGATGTCTATTTAATGTCTTTTTTACTCTTCAACATCTTTTATTTTACAGTTTAATATTATATATTTTTTTAGATACATCCTTGTCAATTTTTAGGTTGTCAAGAGTTATTGAAGTGCTTTATATACATTTAAATTTCATCCTCTAATTTTTCATTTAATAAGAATTGCTTATGATAAAAAATACAATCTCATCTCAATAAGATTCTTTTAAATATATCTATATTCTAAATATATTTTCTTTTTTTGTCAAAATTTCTTCATTCTTTAATAATTAATTTATTATTTATAAAATAAACTAATTATCTGTATAAATTTTATTATTTTTAACAAAAGACATAAAAAAAAATTAATTTTTATATCTTATTTCGTCAAAATACACCTTTATTTATATTAGCAAAATAATTATAAATTTATTAAGTGTATGTTTGTAAATTCATAAAGTTATTTTTATTAAACTAAAAATTCTATAAAAAAATAAGATATGTATCTATAAAAATACTTTCCCATAGATACATATCTCACCTATATCAAAATTTATTCTATGTAAAAACGCCATAGAAAGTCTTTTGCTTCTTCTGCATAATCTATATTTATACGCTTACTAGTTTTTATATCCAACTCATCTTTACTAAATACTTTTTTTCCTTCATCATCATAATAAAAATCACTTATATATAGTTCTTCACCCATTATACTCTTACTATTTAGACTTTTATCTATTTTTAAAGCCTTACAAAGTTTTCCTGGTCCATTAGTAATATTTTTTATTTGATATTTACTCAAATCATTGTAAGCTTTGTTGTATCTATTTATAGATATCTCATCTAGAGAAGTTATCGGCTCTACTCCTCTTATTAACACACACTCTGGTATATTCTCTATATTTGCTGATAAATTTAAACAGTTATACATGCCATAGATTAAATAAACATATATATGTCCACCATCTAAATATAATGGCTTAGTCCTGTCTGTTTTTTTATTACCATATACATGTGCTCCCTTATCATTTATACCCATGTATGCTTCTGTCTCTATGATTTTAGTAACAATTACTTTATTTTCATATTTCCTTATTAAATATTTACCTAATATTGATTTTGCTAAATCAATTCCATTTTTCCTAAAAAAATCCTTTTCCAAAGTTTCACCTCATAAAATTTATTTGTATTGAATTAAATACAGCTAAAATAATAAATAAAATTAACCTTATTAATCTAATACTAGTGTATAAATAATAAATTTCATATTTGTTATTTATATATATCAAAAAATTCTATCTCAAACTTTTCAATATTGTCATTGTAATTTGACTTATCATAGACCTCCTCAACAACTTCTTTAATTGGGAATATAATTTTTACATCAGTTCCTTCTCCTAACTTACTATCTATGTAAATTTCCCCATGTTGAATTTCAATCAACGATTTTGTAAGACACAGTCCTATTCCACTTCCAAATTCATTTGATATCCCACTGTTTTCAATTTGTTTAAATCGATTAAAGATGTCATTTAATTTTTCTTTGTCTATACCTACTCCAGTATCTTTTATAATTATCTCTACAGTTTCACCTTTTTTATATATACCTACAAGAATTTCTCCACCTTCTAAAGTAAATTTTATAGCATTTGATAATATATTCAGTATTATCCTTTCTATAGATTCTGGGTCAAGTCCTACCATCACAGTTTCTTCATCTGTATCAAAAATCAAATCTATTCCTTTAGATTTAGCATAACTGCTAATAGATGTCACTATTCTTTCTGTTATGTCAATAATATCAAAATTTACTGCTTTAATCTTATATATATCTGACTTAACTTGAGAAATGTTTATTATATTATCTATTAGTCTTAATAATCTAAACATATTTTGTTTAGTTGTTTTTATATGTTCTCTTAGTATATCCTGAAAATCAATTATCTTTCCTTTTTTATAAAGATTTTCGACAAGTTGAACTGAACTATATATATTATTTAAAGGTGTCTTAAGTTCATGAGATATATTAGCATAAAACTCCATCTTCATTTGGTCATACTGCCTTTGTTTTATTAATGCTTTCTTAAGTCTTTCAGACTCTCTTTGCACACTTAAATCTTTAATAATTCTCACTCTACTTCTTTTTTGTCCAAAGTATAATGTCCTTGATATCATTTTTACTTCTTTTATATGATTATTTTCATTTACTATATGAATACTCTTCTCTCTTTCTCCTATATTCAAATTGTTTATGTATTTTTTTACTAATATATTTCTATATTTTTGTGTTGTTACTCCTAATACATCACTAGAAATTCCGAACAACTCTCTGAAAGCTATATTTGTATATAGAACTCTTGATGTACTTAAATCCTCAAGAAAAATAGCCTCTGGTATAACATCCAGTAATTTTTCATATATTATCTTTTGTTCATTTACTGTTCTCAGTATATTTATCTCTTTAGTTATATCTCTAAAGGTAAGCAATTTAAACAATTTATTATCTGACCAATAATCTCCAACTCTAATTTCTTCAACATGTTCTTCACCTTCTGAATCATACATCACAAAATTAACTATACAATTTGCTGTATCATTGTAACTCACTATTTCAGCTTTCTTTTCTTGTGTTAGATTTAATCTTTTAAATTTCCTATTATCAAAGAAATCTATATTGAAAGTTTCAAAATATTGTTCTAATGTCATATTGACTAAATCACTTGAAGTACATTTAAAACTCTTTTCATATTTCTTATTTATACTGATTACCTTATTCTTCTTTATACCACCTTCGGCACTTCTTACAAGTATCGGAGATGGAATATTTAATATAATATTTTCATAGTCTTTATTTATATGTCTTATTTCTTCGTCTATTTTGACTTCATTTGTAATATCATTTAAACTTATTAAGTAGTTGCTTTCGTCTTTATTATTACTTAAACTCAACAAATAAATTTTGTCATTTAACTCTACTGGCTTATCAATTATATTTATATCACTGTCAAATTTCTTTAATTTTTCAGCAACTTTTTCATCTTTCTTTATAAAGCTTAATATTTTATAATAATTCTTAATATCTTTTGAAAATTCATCTTTAAATTTATTATTCGTGTAACTTATATTAAAATCATAATCTGTTACTATCCATACATTTGGCATTGTATCAAGAGCCTGTCTAAGTAGCTCTTTTCTCTGGTCTATGTAGTTCTTTAATGTTCTTTGTATAATCATATCCTTTTCTATTGCTAAATTTATCTTCCCTAGTTGTTCTGATTTTTTACTTAATTTTTTATTTATTGAATCAAGTTCGTAATATGGATATACTACTCTATTATTAAGACTATATACATATACATAATAAGTGTGATTACATAATAATAAATATACTACTCCTATTAATCTATCTGTATCTACTATACTAATCTTAAAGATTGATATAAACCCTATAATAGTTGTGAAAAACACAAAATATGATAAATCTTTTATTAACTTATAGTGTTCAATTTTACTATCAAGTTTATTCAATAAATATAGCAAATTAAATAAAGATATAACAACATTAATTAATACAATAATCATATTCCAGTTGATATTACTAAAAGTATTTCTTATAAAGTAATCTAATATCACAAAAGCACCATAAAAAATTAGTACTGGACTTATTCCTATTTTTTTTACTTTAGAAATGGTTAAGTATATAAAAGTAGACATATTAATCATACTTAAATTGAGCAATACAATTTGGAATTTTTGAATTTTTAAATTCACTACTCCTAAAATACTTACAAAAACTAATACAAGACATGCTACTTTCAATATATTTATAAATTCATCTTTTTTAAAACTAGTTATATGGACTATAGAATATCCAAATATCCAAAGTAAAATTATCCTATACATATTTATAGAAACTGTGTACAAATTTATATTTAAAAGTGCAATAATCAAAAATACCCCATTAGCTAGTATATAGACCTTATTCTTACTTAAAGTTCCTTTAGATTCCATATTCCTCACCACTTCTTCATTTTTATATAGTTTTACCTATAAATATGTTACCACAATTCTTCCAAAAAATTTGTCACTTTCTAGTTATAAAAAAAAATGAGTAAATATTTTTAATTTTACTCATTTTATAGATTTTGTATATTTAATTTAGAAAGCTGGAACTATACTTCCTTTATATTCGTCTTGTATAAATTTTTTAACCTCTTTACTATTCATAGCCTCTGATAAAGCTTTAATCTTATCACTATCTTTATTATTTTCTCTACAAGCTATTATATTTACATATGGAGAATCACTTGATTCTATTACTATTGCATCCTTAGTAGGATTTAGGTTAGCTGTTAAAGCGTAATTGGAATTTATTACTGCTCCATCAACATCTTTTAATACTGTTGGTAATTGTTCTGCATTCATTTCTTTTATTTGTATATTTTTAGGATTTTTAGTTATATCTTTTTTAGTTATAAGCTCTCCATCTTTTACTTCTATCAATTTATTTTTTGCTAATAATTTAAGTGCTCTAGCTCCATTAGTTGCATCATTTGGCACAGCTATAACAGCTCCATCTTTTATTTCATCTAATGATTTAACTTTTTCTGAATAGAATCCCATTGGCTCTATATGAACTTTAGATGTATAAGTAAGTTTATATCCTTTCTCCTTCACAGTTTCCTCTAAAAATGGAATATGTTGAAAGAAGTTAGCATCCAAAGAACCTTCATCTAAAGCTGTATTTGGAAGTACATAGTCATCAAATATTTTTACTTCTAAATCATATCCTTTTTCTTTTAACAAAGGTTTTGCAACTTCTAATATCTTTGCATGTGGATTTGATGAAGCTCCTACTAGTATTTTTTTATCCTCTTTGTTTGAACAACCTACTGCTAATATTGCTATTGCTGACACCAATGCTACTGATAATAATTTCTTTAATTTCATTTTTTACTCCCCCTCTTTAAAATGTTTATAATTAAATTATTTTAGTTTCTTATAAGCCAGATTTCCTACTCCTTGGATTATCTGAACTAATATTACAAGTGCTATTACTGTATATACCATTACTGCTGTATCAAATCTTTGATATCCATAAATAAGTGCGATGTTACCTAATCCTCCAGCTCCTACTGCACCTGCCATGGCTGTATAGCCAAGTATAGATATTATTGATAATGTAATTCCAGATACTATTGAAGGCATAGCTTCTTTTATCATAACTTTAAATACTATTTGTCTCTTTGTAGCTCCAAAAGATTTTGCTGCTTCTATCAATCCTTTATCCACTTCATTTAATGAGCTTTCTATAATTCTAGCGATAAATGGTGCTGCACCAATAGTTATTGGTACTATTGCAGCAGTTTCTCCTATACTTGTTCCAACAATTAATCTAGTTATTGGAATCATTGCAACTATAAGTATCATAAATGGGAAACTTCTAAATATATTTACTATAAATCCTAAAGCACTATTTATTGTGCTATTTGGTTTTAATCCATCTGGTTTTGTAACTACTAATATGATTGCTAATATAAACCCTAAAATTGTTGCAACTATAGTTGGTACTATAACCATATACAAAGTTTGTAACAATGCATTTGGAAATAGTGTTGTCAAAAAGTCAATTAAACTATTCATTTATCATTTCCTCCCATCTTATGCCTTTGTCAGTCAGATATTGTTTTACTTGCTCTCCACTTTTATCTGAAATGTTTATAATAAGTGAACCTAAAATATCATCTTTAAATTGTTCTAATTTCCCAAATATTATGGATACATCTATATTTAGTTCTCTTGCCATAGTAGTAATAATAGCTTCATTAGAAATATCTTTAGGGAATAGTATCTTTATATTTGTTCCCTTTGGTAAGATTATACTTTCTTCACCTATTAATTTTCTAAGGCCTTTGGTATTTCTTAAGAAGATTTCTTCTGTATCTCCCACCTCTAAGACTTCCCCATTTTCCATTATTGCTACTCTTCCGCAAATCTGCTTTATAACTTCCATTTGATGAGTTACAACTATTATTGTTATTCCCAATTTTTTATTTATATCTTCAAGTAATGAAAGAATTGATTTTGTAGTATTTGGGTCTAATGCTGAAGTTGCCTCGTCACAAAGAAGTACCTGTGGGTTTAGTGCTAAAGCTCTAGCAATTGCAACTCTTTGTTTTTGACCACCACTTAGATTTCTAGGTTTATCATTTTTCTTTTCAGATATTCCAACTACTTCTAATAACTCTAGAACTCTTTTTTTGATTTCTGCCTTTGTATATCCAAAACATTCTAATGGCAATGCTACATTATCAAATACAGTTCTTCTTTCAAGCAATGAAAAGTGTTGAAAAATCATTCCTAACTCTTTTCTTAAATCTCTCATTTGCTTTTCATTCAATGACTTTACTTCCTTATCAGAAACAAGTACATTACCTTCTTGATATTCCTCTAGTCCATTTATACATCTAAGTAGTGTTGATTTTCCTGCACCACTATGACCTATTATCCCAAAAATTTCTCCAGATTCTATCTCAATACTTACATCTTTAAGCACTTGAATCTTTCCATAATACTTATTAACATTTTTTATGCTAATCATAAAATTTCCTCCCATATATTCTGCTCAGTTTTTATGTTTATCCTCGCTTATGTATTACAACAAAATAAAAGCCCGAGTATAAACTCAGGCTTAGAAAGCTATTTATACTCATCTATCAACTATATTAGTTGCAGGATTTAGCACCAATGTATATAAAATATACTGGTTGCCGGGTTTCAAAGGGCCAGTCCCTCCACCACTCTTGATAAGACGTTATTTAATTCGATTATCATTTGTTGCTATGTTATATATAATATATTCATTAATAATATTTGTCAATGAATTTATTTAAATTTTTTATTTTTTATTATTACTATGTAAAAACAAATAACTATTTTTTGTTGGTTTTCTAGCTCCTAACACTTTATATTTTAATGTCTATGAATCCCTATGTAGCTATAGAATATTATTATAAAAAATATACTAAATGATACTAATATATCTAAATCACCTATAAAATAAAGTGAGAAAGTTAACATTTTTTCAAAACTCTATTTTACCCTAAACAGAATAATTTAAAAATAATTGTGTCATAAAATAATATTAGTTAAAGACAATGATGATTGTATAGCTCCAACACTTTAGATTTTATCAAAGATTTGAGTTCTATTGGTTCTATTATTGTAGCATCTTTTCCAAAGGTTAGAAAATATTCTGCTACCCAATCAAGTGTAGATTTGGGTATATGCATATCTATGTACCCACCTTTAGGCAAAATTTTCAATCCTCTTGCCAACAAAAATTCTGTTTCACAACGTTTTACACCCACATCCGTCAAATTAACTTTAATATGATAATCTGTACCTACTCCCATATTCTCAAGATAATCATGTATAGAAGATGAAACCTTATATTTTTTATTTAATACGTTTTCTATACTCAAAATATTCACAATTCGGTCTACTCGAAACTCCTTAACATACTCTGATTTTATACAGTAGGCTGGACAATACCAAAGTCCATTCATGGCATACAAACCAATAGGAATAATGACACGCACACTATTTTTTTGCTTTGATGAATATTCAATCTTAATTGTAGAACCATTCATTATTATATCAAATAACTCCTTCAATAATGGTGTTGGACAGTGCCTATCTGGTGTCCAAAAAACAATTTTACGCCTCATATTCTCAATATTATATTGAATATCATTTGGGATACAATTTAAGAATTTCTTTAAAACAGAAATAGTTTCTTGCTCAAATGGTAAATCATTATAATATTCTAGTGATTGACATGCAAAGAATATAGATTTTACCTCACTTTCTGAAAATGTAATTGGTGGAAGTATACGTTCTTTAAGTATACGATATCCTCCAGCCGCTCCAACTTTTGAATATAATGGAAATCCGATATTTTCCAACACCTGTAAGTCTCTTAGTATTGTACGTTTTGATACAGAAAATTCTTCTGCTAACTCTCCTGCTGTAAAACTTCTTTTTGCATTTATAGTTATCATCAGTTCAATTAAACGCTCAGCTCTTGACATAATCATACTCCTAATTTCAATATAGTGACAATAATTGTCACTATTCTATGATAAGATATTCTTACATTTAAAGCAATAATAATAGTAAAAAAGAAGGGACTGATATTTTATGGAAAATAATATCATTAAGGCTGATGATATTATCAATTATTGTCTGTCAAATTTAGATGATGTTGTACTAATGAATAGTTGGGGCGAAAGAGCAATCTACTACAATCCCAATGGTGTTTTAAAACGAGGAGTATATGTTCTTACCATTAAAGAAAAAGACAGTAATAATGATAAAGGCTCATTGGTTAGTCGTCCAAATGTATACCGTGTGAACATAGGATTAAAAAAAGAAACTTTTATTGAAATGTTTGGATATATTCCAAAACGTCCAGGTGTTGGTCAAATAGTTAATATGGATTTTGATTTTACATCATTGGATACAGTCATGCCACACCCTATCTATGCATGGATGGGATGGATATGCGTCCTAAGCCCTACTGAAAATACATTTGAGAACTTTAAAACTTTAATAGAGGAAGCCTACAATTTTGCAAAACAAAAATTTAAAAAGAGAAAAAACAAGTAAAAACATAAGAAAGTAACCTCTAAGTAAATTATAATAAAGATATTGAGATGACAAGATAAAAATGGGTATTTTGATAACATACAAAAAAGCGAAGCCAAAAAATATACTATTTATAAGGCTTCGCTCTATTTCAAATATTTATTTTTAATTTTGATGCTATTTGTTTTATTATTTTTTATTATTTCCTGTTATTCCTAATCTATCATTCATATCTTTTATCATTTTTCTAAAACCACTACCTATATCATTTCCTACATCTTCAGTTCCATGAACTAATTTCACGAAGTCATTTTGACCTTTTTTCATGTCTTCATCAGATACATTATCTAATTTTTTTATTCTCTCATCTATATCTTTTACTAATCTTTCACCTTCAGCGATTAGGTCATCATTCATTTTCTTTAACTCTGTATCTTCTGTTTTACCATCCTTTTTAAGAGATGTTACAAATGATTGTATTTTATCTCTACTATCTTTATACGCAGCCTTTACATCACTTAAATATTTTTCATTTCCTGGATATTCTTTATCTTTAAACTGATTATTTATACTCTCTGGAGTATCATAAATAGAATATCTATTTAAGCCTGCTATATAATCATTATAACTTGTTGAATAATAATTCATATATCCTTCATTGTTATTTACAGATTCATTAGGATTTTTTCCTGCATTTTCACTTGGTTTTTCATTTTCTCTAGCACATGCAGTCATTCCTATAGCTAATGCTAATGCTAATCCTACAAATAAAGTTCTTTTTAATTTCATTTTTATTACCCTCCTAGATGTTTTATACTACCAAGAATTTTAATTATTTTCTTTCTAAATTTAGTATTTCTCTATTTTTATTTTTTATTTACTAAAATTAAACAAGATATAATTTATTTTTTTGGAAATCATAATAGATAAATAACGAAACTAAAAAAATATAATTTTATTATTGATATTGATTATCATTCATAGTATAATTTAATTAATTGATATTAATTTTCATTTAAGGGAGGTTATCTTTTATGTCTTGTTGTAATTCACAATTTTGTTGTAAAAATAAAATTGAATCATCATATATAAAATGGCTTTTAGAGGTTTTAGGTCCAGTTTTTTTAGGTTCTAAACCTGCTGAAATAATAAATATTTCATTTACTGACGTAAATAGAGAAGAAAAAATTAATGATATTCACGAATATCTATATAAATGTAAAAAGATAGATTTTATAGTTATTGACAAGGAGAAAAAAGGATTAAAAATACTATTTGTAAACAAAAAAGCATTATCAGAAAAATTAAAATGTAAAAAAACAGTAAACTTTTTAAAGTTTTTAGGATACAAACAAAATACGAATGTTAATGCTTATTTAGAACATTTAATAGATAAGCTTAAGGGCGATGTTTTTCCTGATGAAATAGGTATTTTTTTAGGATACCCTCTTAAAGATGTAATTGGATTTATGGGATATAGCAATTACGAAGTTTCTATGATTAAATATTGGAAGGTTTATGGCGATACAAAACAATCAGAAGACACATATTCCAAGTTTTTACTTCATCGTAAGAAAATGAGAAAATTACTAGACTACATAAGTGTAGATAAAATAGTAAGTTGTTTTTAATTGTATTTTTATGTATAATAATAAAAATACACCCTTTTTACTATACAATTTTATAATAAACAAGGGTGTATTTTCTGCTTTAATATTTTGAAATATTCTAATTTTGATTGTATAACATATCTTTAATATCTATTTTCTTTTCTTGCATTCCGTTAGACATTAAGAATTCCTGTGTATCTTCTAATTCTTTTATATCCTTATCTGTTATTTTAGAACTAAAATCATACCAAGAATACATTTCTTTTGTTTCATCTAAAGATAAACCGACTTCTTTAGACACAACATCCATTACTTTATCCTTGTTTTCATCCATATATTTTAAAGTTTCTTCATGAACCTTCATAAATCTTTTTACTAATTCAGGATATTTTTGAGCAAAATCATCACTTACCGCAGTAACTATTATTCCACTAACTAATCCTTCTCCATTTACAATCATTTTAGCACCTGAATTTATTGTTTTTAACGCTACTGGTCCTGCAAGCATTGCGACATCAGCACTTTTACTTTCTAATGCAGAAGCAGCACTAGGGATATCCATATTTACATATTCAACATCATCTATAGTGTATCCTTCCTTAGCAAGTGCAGCAATTAACAACTGGTGAAGTATAGTTCCTTTTGGTCCTACAATTTTTTTACCTTTTAAGTCTTTTATAGATTTTATGTTTTCATTATTAGTTATAAGCATATACCCTTTTGGCGAACGGCTATAAATATTTGTAATTTTAAGACCAACACCATTTGAAGCTGCTATTATTGCAGATGTCCCCCCCAATGCATGTAAAAAATCTAGCTCACCTGCTGCTAGTGCTTGAGTTTGTTCTGGTCCTGTTGTCAATTCATGAAAATTAACTTTTATATTGTCCTTTTTAAATTCCTTTCCAAATAAATCATCCTTTTTTTCTAATATACTAGGAACATTAAGTGGTGATTTTACATAAGTTAAATTTATTTCCTTAGGTAAACTAGCTTCTTTTTTTGCAGGTGCATCTTTCTCATCATTTGTTGTTGAACAACCTACAGTACCAACCAACACCATTACTAAAGATGTCATTACTGCTAAAATCTTTTTGCTTCTTTTAATCAATTAAAACTCCCCCAATTCCCTTAATATTTCTTTTTTCAAGCTTATATAATAGCTTTTAGTTAAATCTCTATTATATTCATCTTCGACACTAAACTGTTTAATCCCTTTATTTTTACTAAAAACAATTATTTTCTTTGCTATTTCCATAGCTTCTTCGATATTGTGAGTTACAAATACTACACCTTTTTTAGTATTTTTGTGGATATGTACAACTTCTTTTTGCATTTTTCTTCTTGTAAAATAATCTAGTGCTGCAAATGGCTCGTCCATTAGTAAAATATCTGGATTAAAGGAAAGCGCTCTTGCTATACTTACTCTGTGTGCCATTCCTCCTGATAATTCATTTGGATATGAATTTTTAAACTTTTCAAGCTTCATCATTTTTAAATACTTGTCTAAATCAACTTTATTTCTATTATTTTTTTCAGTATGTAAAAGTATATTTTCACTTACATTCAGCCAAGGCATAAGTCTACTTTCTTGAAATACCACTCCTACTTTTGGAATACACTTTTTATCATCATTAAAGAAATATACATTTCCACTAGTTGCATTTTCAAGACCTGCTAAAATTCTAAGTAAAGTTGTCTTTCCGCATCCACTTTCGCCTAATATAACAGTTATTTCTTCACTAGATATATTTAAAGAGATATCATCAAGAACTAAATGCTCTTTATTATCAACTAAATATTTTTTGTATATATTTTCTAGTAAAAATCCATTCCTAACCATTTAAATCAACCTGCTTCCCGTTGCTAAATCTTGTTATTGCCTTTGAAAATAGATAATCTGAAAGTATACCTAAAAATCCAATAACAAAAATTCCTACCAATACAGCATCAGTTCTAGACATATCTTTTCCATCAGAAATCAAATACCCTAGCCCTGAAGAAGCTGCAATAAGTTCTGCACCAATTATAGCTCTAAAACTATATCCAAGTCCTAAACTAAGTCCAACAACAATATCTAACATAGAATTAGGAATTATTATTTTATAAAAAATTCTCTTTTTAGATAAATTAAAAGATTTACCTACTTCTATTAATTTATTGTCACAATTTTTTATACCTTTTAGTGTATTTAAAAATATTGGAAAAAAGGATGCCAAAATGATAATTATAATTTTAGATTCTTCACCTATACCAAACCATAAAATAAGCATTGGAACCAAAGCTAGTGGAGGTGTACTTCGCATGAATTCAAATAATGGTTTGAAGTATTCATACATTTTTTTATTTACCCCAAATACAACTCCAAGTGGTATTGCTATCAATGAGCTTATTAAAAAACCTATCAATATTCTTCTTATGCTGGCATAAACATTTAAGAAAATAGAACCATCATATATCATTTTTATAAAAGTATCTAGAACTATTTCAGGTGGTGGCAGAATATAGCTATTCCATATACCTAAAACACATACAATCTTCCATAAAATTAAGATTATAAAAAAAATATAATATCCTTTTAACTTTTTATGAATTTTCTCAAACATATAAAACTCCTTTTAACATACCTATCCCTACCACCCTTTTTATTTTTTAATATCCTAAATAATAATTAATCTATAATAAAATTTAATCTATACCAAGCCTTAATCCACCTGAACTCATTCTATCAGAAGGTGTAGAATCTGTTTTTAATCCAGACAATCTTTCAGATGGCTGTATAATAACTATTTGTCCAGGTTCAACAAATTCCATATGATAAGATTCCCCTGAAGTCTGACCAATAAAAGTCTTCCATGATAGTTTTGATACTTTAGGATATGGTTCTCTTCCAGTCCAAGCTACTAATGCATCTGGGTCAACACAACAAGGTCCTTCAAGTATTAGAGGATTACCATCTGTTATTATAGCAACATCTTGATTTTGACCTGTTTTATTTACTAAATGTGTAGTAAAAAGACCTTTTTGAGATATTACCCCTGAGCCAATCAATTTTACACTGTAGTTTAATTGTTCAGAAAACGCCAATAAGTTTTCACTCTCAACATAAATTGAATCACCTGGGTCAATTGATATTACATCTACATGATAAGCATTTTGAGCTAGGTAAATTTCACCTTCACCTTCAACAACCATTATTGGCATTTGTTCTCCTGTCAATGACCTTTGAACATGACCTAATAATGCTCTTCCTAAACCACCACCATTATTTGGACCTAATAACAATTTTTCAAAATTAAAATTTCCTTTAAAGGCTACCATAGCACCTTTTTTTGCAAAAAATTTACCACTTCCCCTTGCTATACACATAAGTTCATTTGTTATATCAAATTTAAACATAATATTCACTCATATTGCTTAATTTAGCAATAATCCCTCCTAATCATATATTTGTCTATAATTATACAGTAAAATTACAACATAGTCTAACCTACTTCAAATATGAAATTTGTTATTTATATAAAAAATAAGAACCTGATAATAAAGTAATTTAAACTTTTTATCAGGCTCTTATCTTATCTATCTCTTAGTACTATGACAACTCTTACTACTTGAGCATCCAGAACAACCACATCCACAACTACTACCATTCTTTTTTGAATTTTTAACCATATGCATTACAGCTAATGCCATTAATACTACTACAATAGCTGCTATAATAAATGTAGCCATATTCATCACTCCTTATTTATATGAATTAATTTTTCATATAACTTAATTTACCAATTTTTTCTTTTTTCATATTTCTATTTGAATAAGTTAAAACTGCAAAGACTACTGCTACTGCTATAATTATAGATATTATTGCCCCAGCAATACTCCCTCCAGTACCTAGAACTAAACTTCCAACTTGATTGATAAGGAGAGCAACTATATATGCTGTTAAAGTCTGGAATCCTAATGTAATCCATGTCCATTTCCATGAACCCATTTCCCTTTTTATAGCTCCAATAGCTGCAAAACAAGGCGCACAAAGCATATTGAATGCCATAAATGCAAATGCACTGGCTACTGTAAACATACTTGCAACTGAACCAAGAAGTGCTGGGTCTTGTTCTGTTGCATCTGATATACCAAATAAAACTCCAAATGTTCCCACTACATTTTCTTTAGCTACTAGACCTGTAACTGTTGCTACTGATGATTGCCAGTTTCCAAATCCAAGAGGTGCAAATATTGGTGCAACTATATTTCCTAAGCTAGCTAATATGCTCTCTCCAGCATCTACCATTTGTAATGACCAGTTAAATGATTGTAAGAACCAAATTACTCCACAAGCAACAAATATAATTGTTCCTGCTTTGATTATGAATGCTTTTCCTCTATCCCACATGTGTATCAAAACACCTTTTGCACTTGGAATATGATATTGAGGTAATTCCATAACAAAAGGAGATGGTTCTCCTGCAAATAAACTAGTTCTCTTTAATATAATTCCACAGATGATTATCATTACAATACCTAAGAAATACATTGATGGAGCTACCCATGAAGCACCTCCAAATAATGCTCCTGCAAATAATGCTATTATTGGAATCTTAGCTCCACATGGAATGAATGTAGTTAACATAATAGTCATTTTTCTATCTCTATCATTCTCTATAGTACGAGTTGACATAACTCCTGGAACTCCACAACCTGAACTTATAAGCATTGGTATAAATGATTTTCCTGAAAGACCAAACTTACGGAAAATTCTATCCATTATAAAAGCTACACGTGACATGTATCCACAATCTTCTAATATTGACAATAGTAAGAATAAAAGCATGATTTGTGGTACAAATCCTAATACTGCTCCAACTCCACCAATTAGCCCGTCAACTACAAGTCCTTGTAACCACTCTGCTACATTTAAAGAAGCTAGAAAATTACTTACATTACCTTGAATAATTTCTCCAAACAGTACATCATTTGTCCAATCAGTCGCTATAGCCCCCAATGAACTTACTGCTATATAGTAAACTCCCCACATTATAAGTGCAAAAATAGGTAATGCTAGTATACGATTTGTTACAATCTTATCTATTTTATCTGATACAGTTTCCTTACCTTTTCTATTTTTCTTTATTATATTTGAAATTATTGAACTAATAAATTCATAACGATTAGCTGTTATTATACTTTCACTATCATCATCCAATTCATCTTCACAATTTCTAGTTATTTCTTCAATTCTATTCAATATTGTTTTAGAGATATCAAGCTTTTGTATAACATTTTCATCTCTTTCAAATAGCTTTATAGCTAGCCAGCGTGTTTCCATATCTATGTATGGAGTCTTTTCTTCTATTATTTTTTCAATTTTTTCTATTGCTTCCTTACTTTCATCAACAAATGGCAATTTAAAATCTAATTTATTGTTACTACTTGCAAGTTCAATTGCCTTTTCAGCAGCCTCCATAATGCCTTGACCTTTAACTGCTGTTACTTCTACCACTGGGCAACCTATAACTTCAGATAGTTTTTTAATATTTATCTTGTCACCATTCTTGTTAACAATATCCATCATATTAAGAGCTATAACAGTTGGTATACCTAACTCTAAAACTTGAGTTGTAAGATATAAATTTCTCTCTATATTTGATGCGTCTACAATATTTATTACTGCATCTGGCTTATCATCTAGCATAAAATTACGTGTAACTACTTCCTCTAATGTATATGGAGATAAAGAATAAATACCTGGTAAATCTACTATTTCCACATCTTTATTTCCTTTTAATTTTCCACCTTTTTTTTCAACTGTTACTCCTGGCCAGTTACCAACATATTGCGATGAGCCTGTAAGCCCATTGAACATTGTTGTCTTACCACAGTTAGGATTTCCTATGAGACCTATTTTTATTGACATTTCCATTCCCTCCATTATTATTTAGATACATAACTGTTTTGATACAGAAAATCATTCTCATTATATAATTGCATTAACCCTATTCTAATTAATTTTATTATTCCACAATAATTTTTTCTGCATCTGATTTACGAATTGATAGTTCATAATCTCTGACTGTTATTTCAATTGGATCTCCAAGAGGAGCTACTTTTCTTACAAATACATCAACCCCTCTTGTAATCCCCATATCCATTATACGTCTTCGTGTGGCTCCTTCTCCTTCTAAGTTCTTGACTTTTACAGTCTCTCCACACTTAATATCCTTTAGTCTGTTCATACCATTACCTCCCTATATTATTATTCTACTTGCCATTTTTTTATCTAATGCAACTCTAGTATCTTTTACATCTATTATTAAATTGCCATCTATCTTAGAAATTATTTTAACATTTGTACCGACTACAAAACCTATACTATTTAAAAAAGTTCTTGTCTTATCACTTCCTGAAATTTTCTTTATAACTACTTCTTCACCTGTATTTGATAATATCAATGGCATCATATAATATTCCCCCTCTTAAACTAATTTAAATTTACAAGCAATCGTTATCTTATATATAAATTATAATATCTTAAATTTTAACCTGTTAAAATAATCACCTATTTTTTCCCTTCTTTTTACAATTCCTAATTTTGATTTAAGTCTATCACAATAGTATAAGTTTTGCAAGTGATTATTGTATTCTTTTGATTTTTTTTCTCATTTGATTCATTGTATTAATAAACCACATAAAAATTCATATAAAAATAAAGATGCTCTAAAATAGCATATTCAACTATATTAAAGCATCTCTATTTATAAGTTTTCACATTACTTATATATTGTTTTCTTCTTTTTTAAAAGCGATTTTCTCAAACTCTTTTACAGGTATTGGTTTAGAAAACAAGTATCCTTGTACCATATCACACCCAATTTGTTTTAAAAATTCTACTTGTGAAACAGTTTCTACCTCTTCTGATATTACCTTCATTTTTAGTTCCTTTGCCATTCTGATGACATTAGATATAACAATTTTTTCATTATTATTCTCATCTTTTTCTGTAAAAAATGCTCTATCTAATTTTAGAATATTTATGTACGGGTTTGTCAATTTCATATTAAATCGTTTTTCTTTATTATATTCATTTATTGAACCACATAACATATTTGCCTTTCCATTTTTATGTAATCAAGACTTTCATTATAATTTTTTGTTTTAATATATTCAAATTTTATACCACATTTTTTTGATATAATTGACATTAAATCAGAACTTATACCTTTAAATGAATTACTTTCTTTATCATAATACTCAACAGGAGACCAATCTAAATCGTATACCATAGTAAGCTTTGGATTTGCTTTAATAAAATTTATTTCTTGACAAGTAAATGCTAAGGAATTGGTAATCTCTCTTTTAAAATACTTTTTATATAATTCCAACTCATAATACATATCGTTCGTTTTTGCTTCTTTTAAAGCATAATCTAGTTCTTTTGCTAAGTTAGGTTTCTCTTTTGTAGTAGCAAAATAAAAAGGTTCTACAGAGAACTTACTAACTATTTTCATTCCTTTAGCATCTATAATACTTCCACAGACAAGTGCATCTGCCTTATTTTCATTGACAGACTCAATCAATTCACCAATAGAATTACAATATATATTTCACTGAAAAATTATTTTTTCTCTATACTTCTCAAATGCAATATTATGAAAATTCCCTCTAATCACAGCTACTTTCATGCCATCAAATGAATTATATTTTGCAAATACTAATAAGGCAGGACACTTTGGAATTACATCCATATAATCTCTAATCCGAGAACCATAGCAACAAATTATACCATCACAAAGAGAATCTTCACTGCATCTCCATGCAATTGTTGCACCTACACTATACCCAACAACAAGTACATATTTATATTCTGACTTTAAATCATTTATAAATTTTTCTACTTTTTTATAAATATCAAACCCAACATTATTTTAAAAAAATCATATGCCTCTTGGGCTTTTGAATATGGAAAAAATCTTTTTCTCTCAAAAGTTCAGGACAAAATACATCATATCCATATTGATAATACTTTTGACAAATATCTTCTATAAAGCTATTAATTCCATAGATTTCATGTAGTACTACAATAGCTATATCTCCTTTATGTGTATACTTAATCAGCTTATCCACCACCTTTACCAAAAAATCAAAAAGACATGCCTCCTTAATTAGACACATGCCTATAATTATGCCCGTTAATTTACAAAATTAGCCAACCCTTTACAATCAACTGCTTACCAAACTGGAATTGGTCAAATAGTAAAAACCAACATTGCTGTAAATATATTATATAGTACATGTAGTAAGTACGAACCCCATATACAATTAGTTTTTCTATATACTAAATCACATGCAAAGTGAAGAAGTATAAGACATACTACATAAAATCCAGGTAAAATTGTAATTGAAAATCCAAATATTATCCATCTTACAGGATAGTGCACGGATAGAAAAAGAAAAGCATTTATAAATGATGTAATTACATTGTTTTTTATCAATCCAGTTAATCTTGTTTGAATATATCCTCTAAAAACAACTTCTTCTGAAATTGCAGCAACAATAAATATAATAACTGTAATAATCGTAGGCAATTGAAAAACAACTTTTTTCCCTTCTATAATTGTATTGGATAAAATAATGAAAGTTAGGAGTATAATAAAACCCAAAATTCCATACAAAAAACTTTGTTTTAAATTTTTTCTTGTAATTCCAATTGTATTTAATTTTTCTTTTGAGAACAATACAAACCCCAATCCTACAAATAACATTAAGATTGAAAGTATTCCTTGCGACATAGTTAAAATAGTTGAACTTAAATTTGTCTTATATATATATCCTTGTAAAAACAATTTTAACATAGTTATTAAATAAAGAAATATTGCTTTTATTCCGTCATTTTTAGAATAGTTCTTACATAATAGCTTGTATTCCTTATTTTCAACTTCAATATTAAACATTAGGTCTATTACCTCCCCGTTAAATTTCTTTTTATTTGTTAGTGATAATAGTATATCATATTTATCCTACATCAGTCAAATTTTGATATATCTATATATCCACTCTATTCATTAATTTTGATACAAAAAGTATGTATTAACTTTTTTACAATTATTATCCCTATTTCACATAGTAAAAAATAGATATAAACCCAATAATCGCAATATTTTTCTACCTACTAGTTTTTGTTTACTGCTTCCTAGTGCCTCTCGATTAATTTTACAAAAATCTGTTCAAATATTAATCATTTTTAGCTAAAAGTTAATAACTAAAAAAGAGTACCTCACTTATAATCTTAAAAATTATAAAATAAGATACTCTTAAAATCTATTTTATATTAAATTTATTTTCCAAAATATCTATTTAATAATCCTAAGAATGCTTTACCATGTCTAGCTTCGTCTTTACACATTTCATGTACTGTGTCATGTATAGCATCTAATCCTAATTCTTTAGCTTTCTTAGCTAATTTTAATTTTCCATCAGTTGCACCATACTCAGCGTCAACTCTAACTCTTAAGTTTTCTTTTGTATCTGCAACTACAACTTCTCCAAGAAGTTCTGCAAATTTAGCAGCATGCTCAGCTTCTTCAAAAGCTATTCTCTTATAAGCTTCTCCTACTTCTGGATAACCTTCTCTATCTGCTTGTCTACTCATTGCTAAGTACATTCCTACTTCTGTACACTCACCAACGAAGTTAGCTCTTAAGCCTTCAATTACTTCCTCATCTACACCTTGAGCTACACCTATTCTATGCTCATCAGCCCAATTTTTTTCACCTTTCATTTCTTCAAACTTATCAGCTCCAACTTTACATACTGGACATTGTGCTGGTGCAGCATCTCCTTCATGTATATATCCACATACTGTACAAACAAATTTTTTCATAATTACTTTCCTCCTAAATTTTATATATCAAATTAAATTTTTTATTTATTAAGTTAATCTATATATACCCGCAGCATATACCTTTAAACAATTTTTTAAAAAAGTTTTTCTAAATACTTATTTTCCTTGTGTTAACAGTATGTTTCTATAATAATGTCCTTTTAATTTTATCAGCTCTTTATGATTCCCAGATTCCACAATTCTACCATTTTCTAAAACTATTATATTATCACAATTTGATATGGTACTTAATCTATGGGCTATAATTATACTTGTCTTTCCATAAGTTAAACTATTTATTGCCTCTTGAATCTTAGCCTCTGTTGCTATATCTATGTTACTTGTAGCTTCATCCAAAATAAGTATAGGGGCATTTTTTAAGACTGCTCTAGCAATACTTATTAGTTGTTTTTGACCTTCACTTAAATCTTCACCCCTATCCGATAATACAGTGCTATATCCTTCACGCATTTTCATTATAAATTTATGTGAATTTGCTATTTTACTAGCATATATAACTTCTTCATCAGTAGCCCTCAGATTACCATATCTTATATTTTCCATAACCGTATCATTGAATATATAACTTTCTTGTGGAACTACTCCAAAACAAGTTCTCAAATAGTTTCTGTCAATAGAATATATATCCTCACCATCTAAAAATATACTTCCTTCATCTATATAATAGAAATTTGTAATTAGATTTATAATTGTTGTTTTTCCACTTCCAGTTTCTCCTATAATGGCATTTGATGTACCAGCTTTGATTCTTAAGTTTATATTATCTAAAATTTTCTTTTTTGAGTCATAAGAAAAGCTTACATTTTTAAATTCAATTTCTCCCTTTACAAAATGAGAATCTAAATTATCATTCTTATTGTTATTAAGCTTACTTTTAAACACACTATCTACTTCTTGTTCTTCTTTTTCATCCATAATTTCAAAAACTCTTTCGCATCCAGCTATGGCTGAAAGTAATGTATTAAATAGATTCGCTAACTCATTTAAAGGTCTTGTAAATTGCCTCACATAACTTAAAAAACTAGCTATAACTCCTATAGTTATAATATCCTTAGATGCAAGAACACCACCTATAATACATATTGTTGCAAACCCTATATTACTAATCACATTCATAATAGGCATTAAAAGAGATGTATAAATTTGCGATTTAAGTGAAATATTTAGAAGTCTATCATTAACTTCCTTAAAATCATTTACAGACTTTCTTTCATAGTTGAAAGATTTTACCATGTCTATATTTGATACCATTTCTTCAATATGAGAATTTAGCTTTCCTAACTCAACTTGTTGTTGCTTAAAAAGAACTCTAGTCCTCTTTGCAATAAAATTACTTATAAACATTACAATTGGTATTAATATGATGCTACAAAAGGTTAAAATTGGACTTAATATAAACATCATAATAAAAGTCATTAATATATTTAAGATTCCTGTAATTAATTGTACTAATGAATTTGAGATTCCTGTACTAATATTATCAACATCATTTGTTATCCTGCTCATAATATCTCCAGTAGAACTTTTATCAAAGAAGGTTATTGGTAGATTTTTAAATTTTAAAAATAAATTACTTCTCATCTCTTTAACTATACTTTGAGATAATCTAGCTGTACATATACCCTTAGACAATTTAACTGAAAATTCAATTATATAAAATGAAAGTAAAATAATTATTCCTTTAAAAAAAATGGATTTTGAATAGGTTTCAATATTTATTATATCAACTACTTTTCCGAGAGTATATGGTATTATAGTCGATATAATTGATTCAATTATTACTAGCAAAAAAATAAATCTAGTAATCTTTTTATCTTTTTTAAAGTACATAAAAATTTTTTTAAAAGTTTTTTTAAAATCTTTAGGCTTTTCTTTTTTCTTTAACCTACTGACCTTTTGATTTCCAGTACTTAAATTCAATATGCTTCCTCCTTAATTTACATCTTCATTTGCTAAGTTCTGCAACTCAAAAATTTTTTTATAAATTGGAGAACTAAGCAGTAAATCTTCATGTGTAGCAAATCCAACCACCTCTCCCTCATCTAAGACTAAAATTTTATCACAGTCAATTATAGAGCTAATCTTTTGTGAAATAGTTATTACAGTGCATTTCTTGTTTTCCTTTTCTCTTAAAGCGTTTATATAATCTTTTATATTCTTTCTTATAGTTGTCTCTGTATTAATATCCATTGCACTAAAACAGTCATCAAGAATTAATATTTGTGGTTTTTTTGCTATAGCTCTAGCTATAGTAATTCTTTGTCTTTGTCCTCCTGATAGATTCTTACCCCTTTGAAATAAAACCTCATCATAAGAATTTTCGAATTTTGTTATAAATTGATTTGCATTTGCTATCTTACATGATTTTATAACATCTTCTCTACTTACATCCTTATTTCCCATAACTATATTTTCTAGTACGCTTTTTCCAAATACACTACTATTTTGAAATACTACACCTATTCTTTCCCTTAAACTTTCTTCAGAAATACTGTATATACTATCTCCTCCAATCTTAATATCTCCTCTATCAATTATATATAATTTTTGAATTAAATTTACTAAAGAAGTCTTTCCTGAAGCAGTTTGACCAATAACACCGATATTTTGACCTTCTTCTATTTTAAAGGATATATCTTTTAATATTTTTTCATATGTATTTTTATTATACGAAAAATCTACATTTTCAAAGATTATATCACCATTTGTAAATTCCAAATTTTTTTCTTCACTATCTAAACTAGTATTTTTCTCAATTATTTCTTCATCATCAATCAAAACTTCACTTATTCTTTCATAAGAAGCTTTTGCTCTAACAAAGACATTAAAAACATGTGAAATCATTATAAGTGATGTCAATATTCTAGTCATATAATTTACATAAGCAACTATAATCCCAATTTTAATCTCTCCTGAATAAACTAAATATCTTCCAATCAATAATAATATTATTATGGATACATTAATAATTATTGTAATTGTTGGTCTAAAAAATGACATCATAGTCGTAGCTTTTCTACTATTTTTAAAAAGCTCATTATTTAACTCTTCAAAACTTTTGTTCTCATAATCGTATCTACAAAATAGTTTGACTACTTTTATTCCACCTAAAAACTGTCTTAATTTTGAATTTATTTTATCTGTACTTTCTTGTACATTTTTAAATAGTCTATATCCTACCTTCATATTGAGTAATATTATGATAAATATAATTAAAACTGCAATTAGGATAATTGCTGACATCTTTAAGTTTAATTTTATGGCTATAATTAAACTTCCTATACACATGATTGGAGATTTTATAAAAACTCTCATCATTCCATGAACAAAAAGTTGTACTTGATTAATATCATTAGTAATTCTTGTTATTAGTGAAGCTCTACCAAATTTATCTATTTGTTTTAATGAATATGTATTTATCTTTTCAAATACATCCTGTCTTAAATCATACGAGAAACATTGAGAAACTCTTGCTGAGATTATACTTCTTATTATTGAAAATATTGCACCTAAAAAAGTTATCCCTATCATTAAAGCTCCTGTTGATAATATGTAATCTAAATTCTTATTTGAAACCCCTATATCGATTATTTTTGCCATTATAGTTGGTTGAGCTAAATCACAAAAAGCTTCCAATGTCAAAAAAAATACTGCTGTTAGAAATAGTGCTATATATTTTTTTATGTATTTTTTAAAATACCTCATTCAATCATCCCTTCATAGAATTTTCCCATTATTAAAATTATATCACAATGGCTAATTTAATTGATTATATCAATTATAAATATTTGTTTTATTATTAATTTTTATACTATACATTTTATAAATTATTTGTTTTTATTTCCTATATTTATATATATTTATAGCATACTATTATATATAATATATATGTATTAAAATTAAGACAAAACTTTAACTTTACTATTTGTGTAAAAAGTAATATAATTTAAAATTGATTATAAATCTAACTTTTTCTCTATCAAAATATTTTAGGAGGTGAGACATTTGAAAAAAACTAATGGTTTAAAAGAGATTTTAAACTGGAATAATATTAAGAATTTAAAGCCTTCAAAGGGTTTAAAAAATATATTAGAAATTTTTAAAAGTGACCTAAAAGATATACGTGGCAATTATGCAGTACTTATAATAGTTTTAGGTCTTGCTTTTTTACCCTCTCTCTATGCTTGGTTCAATATAAAAGCATCTTGGGACCCTTATGGAAGTACTGCTAATATGCTTGTAGCAGTAACAAATGAAGATAAAGGAAATGAAATAGCAGGACAGAAAATTAATGTAGGAAACCAATTAATTGAACAACTTAAGGATAACAGAAGTTTAGGTTGGCAATTTGTAGATGAAAAAACCGCTCTTGAAGGTGTTAAAAAAGGTACTTATTATGCATCACTTAAAATTCCAAAAAATTTTACAAAAGATTTGACATCCTTAATTACAGATGATGTTAAAAAGGGCGAGATTATCTATACAGTTAATGAAAAAATAAATGCAGTTGCTCCAAAGATTACTGATAAAGGAGCTTCTACAATACAATTGCAGGTTAATCAGACTATAGTAAAAACAGTTAGTGAAATCGTTCTTGGTATATCAAATGGAGTTGGTGCAGGAATTGAACACAGTCTTCCAAAATTGACAAAAGTTGAAAGTTCCCTTATAGACCTTCAAAAGAGATTTGACCATATAAATAAGACTGTTGATTTAGCTTCTGATGCTACTTCAAAATTATCTGATACAGTTAAAGATATTAAATCCGATTTACCTACAATTAAAAAGACTCTGAATGATACAAAACTGTTATCAAGTGACTTAAAAAAATTCTTAGAGGATACAAATAATAATTTAGACGAACTTTCTCCTCTTATTAAGTCTGACTTAAATTTAATGGTTGACCTTTCATCTTCTGCTTCTTCTCTTACATTAAATTTAATTGATGCAGTAAATAGTGGCAGTGAAGATGTACCTAAGTTGATAGATAATTTATCAGAAAAACTTTCTAATTTGCAATCTTTAAACGATACTTTGGTGGACTTTTTAAATAAATTAAACCAACTTACATCAAATAATAGATTGGATGATGTAATAGATAATCTTGAAGACTCTAGCAATAAAATAGATTCATCTATATCAACATTAAATGATATTAAAAACAAAGTTATATCTGGACAACAACCATCTATAAGTGCTTTGAATAATGTTTTAAGTCTATCAAATGGTATTGGAAGAATTAATTTAAATATTTTAAATAATTTTGACTCAAAAATATCAAAACCTATAAATAGTATATTTGCAAACAGTATAAAAGTAGCAAATGATATAATTACTGTTTTAGATAAGGCAGAAGCAAAACTTCCAAAGGTTGAAGAAATACTTACTACTTCTCTAAAACTTTCAGGAAATGCACAGGAAAGTATATCATTGATAAGAGAAAGACTTCCTTTAGCAAAAGGAATGTTGGATGATTTGATTGATACTTTAAGCAAAATTAGTAATGGTGAAGATATGAAAAAATTAGTCAGCTTGCTTGAAAGTGATATATTGACAAAGTCTAATTTCTTAAAAGAACCTGTTGAGGTGAAAACAGAGAAATTATATCCAATTGAAAATTATGGTTCTGCAATGACACCATTTTATAGTGTTCTTTCTACATGGGTTGGTATATTACTTATTTCATCACTATTGTCTACATCTGTACATGGAAACTATAAACCTTATGAAATTTACTTTGGAAGAGGTCTTACTTTTTTAAGTATAGCTCTTGTCCAAGGTTTTATAATAGGAACTGGAGATATATTATTGTTAGGAGTAACAGCAAAACATCCAATTTTATTGATAGTTCTGCTTATGTTTACTAGTATGGTATTTAACTTTATAGTGTATTCTTTAGTTTCTGTATTTGGAAATGTAGGAAAAGCAATTGCAATAGTACTATTAGTCGTTCAGATTGGTTCTTCTGGTGGTACATTCCCTATACAAGTTACACCTACATTCTTCCAAAGAATAAACCCTATAATGCCATTTACCTATGCAATAGGTGCTACAAGGGAAGCAGTTGGTGGTATATATGCTCCAAATCTAACTAAAGATATACTAGTTCTATTACTATTTATGATTTTGTCTATTTGTTTAAACGTACTTCTAAAAGGACCTATAAATAGAGTTATAAAACCGTTTAATGATAAATTCGGCGATAGTAATTTAACTGGTCATTAAAAAATTAATTCTGTCTTTAAATATATTTTTTAAATAATATTCTAAGTTCATATTAAAAGGAGCTGTCGCATGAGCAAATTAAATTTGTTCTGTGAAAGCTCTTTTTTTACTTAACTTAATAAAGAAATAAAATTAAAACATTACAAATCATTAGAGAAACTTTTAAAACAAGAAAAATCCAATATAGTCAATAATGACATAAAACCATTTATACACTTGATGGACCAGTTTTTATTAGAAATTGGGACTAATAACAAGACTGTTTTTATTAAAAATGGGAACCTCTATTTTGAGATATCCCATTTTTAGTTCGTAATATATTAAAAGTGACTATTCTTTTTTAAGTTCTAAAAGTATAGGTATCATATTAAGTACAATAGATATAATAGTTAAAACCCATAATGCATTTTTCATAGTAGGTACTACATCTACTAAAGCAGCCCAGTCATTCGCTTGTACCCATTCAGATAAAATGGAATATTCTGAACAAATTGTCAACGAAGTAAATGATAATCCTACTGCCATTGCAAGTTTATAATTTTTTCCTACTTTATACATATAAAGATTTAAAAAAGTAGCTATTATTGCTATACCTCCAAATATTATCCACATATTTCCTCCCCCTTTTTATTTCTAATTATATAACAATTGTGTATTAAGCTATCTATAATTATAGCATTTTATTAAAAAATTATAACTGCTTATATATAAGAAAAAAATATTATATTTCGAACCATTATAAAAAATAAAGTTATTCAAATATTTATAACCATAATCTGAATAACTTCATGCATCCTATATAAAAACTTTATAAATATTTCAATCTTTCCATATTAATACTAAAAATAAAATCATCTCTAAGAATATACTTAAAATATATATCTTTATAACTCTTTTATAAAAATTATCATGGAAAAAAGCGAAAAAATTCGTTCTTTCCTAAATTTATCTTATAAATATTTAGATACATTCCTACTTAATAAGCAGAGCTATACATAGTATTTAATGTATAACTTACATTATTTAACTCATATAATCAATTATTCCTGAGTTTAAATTATATAAATGTTCAAAACCTTCTTCAGCCAACAAATTACATGCAGTAACACTTCTATGACCACTTCTGCAATAAACCACTACTTTCTTATCTTTATACTCGTAAATTTCATCTATGTTATTGATTAACTCTTGTAAAGATATATTTATAGCATTTTCTATTTTATATTCCCTAAATTCATCTTTAGTTCTTACATCCAATAGTAAAATATCCTTTTCATTTTTCATCATTTCTTTAAGTTGATTCTTATTTATATTCTTGTACATATGTCTAAGATTCCTCCATTTTATTTTTATATTACTTATACCCTGTATTCTTTATACAACAACAAATATTATTTTTATATTTTTCTCAGTTATATAAAAAGGTATACTTATAAAAGCTTTTTTTATTGATAATAATCTGTTGATTAAAATAATTAAGAATGTTATGCTAATTATAAATTATTAAAAAGGAAAAGAGGTAATGTAATATGTTTAAGCAAAGGCTCTCTAAATTATTATCTAGTACATTAGTATTGAGTATGTTATTTACTGCTGCTCCAAATATTACTTTTGCTGATAGTACAAGAGATAATTCCGAAAAATATCAAAGTTCTGATATAGAATTACATGATTATAGTAAAAACTCGGAATCTTACCCAAAAACTAAAGCTCTTGCCAAAGAAAAAATTCAAGCTTTGCTATCAAAGTATGGTGCTGTAAGTGCTCAATATGCCTTGATTGATAATGGCAAAATTGAGATTTCTGGTAATGGTGGAGTTTATAGCAAGCAAGATAACAAAAACTTAAATAAGGATAACATGTATAGTATTGCATCTATCAGTAAAATGTTTACTACAACAGCCGTTATGAAGTTGGTTGATGATGGAAAAGTAAATTTAGATACTCCTGTTGTAAATTATATACCTGAATTTAAAATGGCTGATAATAGATACAGAGAAATCACTCCAAGAATGCTATTAAATCATTCATCAGGACTTATGGGAAGTAGTTTTAAAAATACTATTTTATTAGCAGACAATGATTCTTATGGTCATGATAATTTCTTAAAAGAATTACAAAAACAAAGATTAAAAGCTAAACCAGGAGCTTTTTCTGTTTATTGTAATGATGGATTTACTTTAGCTGAAATTTTAGTAGAGAGAGTATCTGGTATGTCATTTACTAATTTTCTTGATAAATACATAAATAATCCACTTAACTTACAAAATACAAAAACTACAGAAAATAGTTTTGATAGTTCAAAACTAGCAAAAGCATATGTACCTTATTGGGAAGATGCAGTTCCACAAGATAACCTTAATGCTATAGGTGCAGGTGGTTTATATTCAAGTGCAGAAAATCTATGTACATTTGCACAAACATTTATGAAAAACTCAAATGGTATTCTTTCTCCTGCTTCAGTAAAAGCTATGGAAAACAAAGAATATTTAAATGGTCTATGGCCTGAAGGAGAAGACTCTATACTTGGATATGGTTTAGGGTGGGATTGTGTAAATACTTATCCATTTAATCAATACAATTTAAAAGCTCTTACAAAAGGTGGAGACTCTTTACTATTCCACAGTAATCTTATAGTTCTTCCAGATGAAAATATGGCAGTTGCAGTTCTTTCTTCTGGTGGAAATAGTCAACTTGATGAAATAATTGGACAAGAAATCTTACTCTCTGCATTAAAAGAAAAAGGTAGAATTAAAGAAATAAAACCTGATAAAACATTTAGCAAACCACAACAAGTTAAAATGCCAAGCTATTTAAAAGAAAACAGTGGTCTTTATGCTTCTTCAAATATGATAAAGGTCGAGGTTAATGACAATGGTACTTTAATAGTGTCTTCTCCTTATATAGAAAATGGACCTGAAGATAAATACGTATACATAGGTCAAGATAGATTTGTATCTGAAAAAGGTAATAGTTGTTTAAAATTTGTAAAAGAAAAAAATAATATCACATATCTAAATATGAGCTCTTATGATGATGTCCCTGGATTAGGTCAGACAGCAAGTTTATACTATGTGGCTCAAAAGGTAGATGACAACAATATATCAAATAGTGTAAAAGAAGTGTGGAAAAAAAGAAATGGTAAAGGCTACTATCTAGTAGATGAAAAATATACTTCTCAAAGCTATATGTTTGGTTCTGTAAAGGCAACTCTTGGTCTTTCTGATGAAACTCCAGGTTATATAGTTAACACTAAGATAATAGATGAGAATAATTCAAATGCTTTTATAGAAATACCTGGTGTAATAGGTCGTGATTTAGCTGACATTAAACTTCATAAAGAAAATGATACAGAGTATTTAACTTTTGCCACACAAACATATGTTAGTGAAGATTCTCTAACTAATTTGCCATCAGAAAAATCTTTTACATGCGAATTAGCATCTAATGGTTATGCAAAATGGTATAAAATTGGTGATGATATAGCAAATAAAAAAATAGAAGTTAATCTACCTCAAAACTCATCTTTTGCTGTTTATGATGATAAAGGAGTTCCTGTAAACTATTCTTTAGTTACAAAGAACAATAGAGTTAGATTACCAAAAGGAGGCGTAATTGTTTTCTCAGGAAGTCCAAATGCTAGATTTGAAGTTACATATCAAGATGAAGTAAATGCAAGTGCACTTACAGGAACTGATAGATATGAAACTTCTATTAAGATAAGTCAATCAGGTTGGGAAAGTGCTGAAAATGCAGTTTTAATAAACGACTCAGCAATTGCAGATGCTTTGGCTGCAACACCATTTGCATACAAGAAAAATGCTCCTATATTATTGACTGGAAGCTCTCAAATAAATGAAAAAACTTTGGCTGAATTAAAGAGATTAAAAGTTAAAAATGTATATGTAGTTGGTGGAGAAGCTTCTATAAATGAAAATTCTCTAGATACTATAAAATCAAACAATATCTCTGTATCTAGAATTTCAGGAAGTGATAGATATCAAACATCTATGAATATTGCTAAAGAATTGAATAATATTAGTAATATATCAAAGATTTCAGTAGTTAATGGTGAAAAAGGATTAGCCGATGCAGTAAGCATTGGAGCTGTATCAGCTCAAAATGATATGCCTATAATACTTACTAATGAAAATAGTAATATAACTGAAATAAATAACTTATTTAAAAACAAAAAGATTGATAAATCTTATGTAATCGGTGGAGAATATACAGTTTCTAAAAATATAGAAAGTAAACTTCAAAATCCACAGAGAATATCAGGTAGCACTAGAAATGAAACTAATGCAAAAGTAATAAAAGAATTTTACAAGGATTCTAAGATAGACAACTTATATGTTGCTAAAAATGGAATGAATAAACAAGATGATTTAATAGACGGATTATCTGTTGGAGTTTTGGCTGGAAAAACTAAGTCTCCTGTAATACTAGTAGGAAACTCACTAGATTATAATCAAAAAGAACTATTTAAAACTATGAGATTTAAATCTGTAACACAAATTGGTGGAAATGGAAATGAAAACTCATTTAAACAAATAAAAGACATAGCTTAACATACTAAAAAGGCTATATTCAAGTAATATTAATTGAATATAGCCCTTTTTTATTTTAGTTTCTATTTATCATTCATGCTTAACAATTTATCTAAATATACTGACTTTAATTGTTTACTGGCCAAAATCTTTTTAGCTGGTTCAAGCTTTAATATAGCTGATAGTATAGCTCCCATAGCTCTATGACTAGCTAGAGCATTATTATCAAAAATTAAATTTTGTAACTGCTCTTTTTCAATTGCCATGAGAACTGCTCTATGTACTGAGTTTGCTGGAGTTATTATTTTTTCATCTCTATTCAATAACATAATACTATTTTTATGGCAATTTCTAACACAAACTCCACAACCTAGGCATCTATCCTCATCAATTTTTATATATTCTTTATCACCTTCCTTGACCTTACTTATTGCATCTATTGGACATGCAGTTATACATTTACCACATTTTACACAACTTTCATGGTTTATATTAGGTATAAAACTTGTTGTCTGCACTGGATGAAGATTTCCAAATCTTTTAGCAGCTACTAGTGCCTCACAACAACATCCACAGCAGTTACATATAAACGTAACCCCTTTTCTAACATTTTCTCCACATTGAACTAAGTTATGCTCATATGCTTGGTGAAGTAGTTCTTTACATTCTATTTTATCTACACGTCTTGCAAATTTATTATTTATTAAAGAATTTGCTACATTGTCAAATGTCATACATATATCCATAGGAGCATCACAAGCTTTTCCAACATGTTGCATCCTATGTCTACAATAACACATACTTACACCTATATGAGTTGATTCATCAATTATATGAGTAGCTCTTTCATAATCTAAAATGCTAACTTCATTATCATTGGTCAAAACTTCCTCTTGAACATACACTCTTCCAAGCTTTGTCTCTGTCGAATAAAACAAATCTTTGATAAAATCTTCTTCTACATTCATATATTGATAGTAAAGTTCTGCTAAAAGTTTTTGGTCTATATCATGTCTTGTTCTCATCATGGCAAATTCAAAAAAACCAGCCATTGGAGGAGGCATTATATATTTTTTCCCTTTATTATCTTCTATATCTAGTATCAGAGCCTTACTAGCAAGTTTATCCAATATTCTATATGCTTCACTTTCACTTACACTCCAAATTTTAGCTGCTGTTTTTACTCTAAAAGGCTTTATTGGAAGCTGAGCCACTAATTTCGCCTCTTGTTCTGTATATAATACATTTAGTATCTTGTATAATGTATCTGATGGTGGAGCACCTTGTGGAAACCTGTTTATTCTTTCCTCTAAACTTTTATACATATTCTTAGCAGTTATATGAGAAATAGTAATCACCTTCTTTTTCTTTTGTTTTCCAATAAAATTAAATATTCTTTCTTCTTATATAGACTCTTACTTTATATAATACCAATTCTTTCCAAATAGTTAAATACCTCTAGCAATTTATTATTAGATTTCTTATATAAATAAAAAAATCGTTTAAGTAGTATAATAATAGTTTATACCAATTAAACGATTTTAATAATAGTTTATATAATTAAAAATTATTTTTATATTTATATACTTTCTCTTCTTATATTATCTATTATATTTTCTTTATTCAATTTACTCATTGGTATATATCCTGCTATAAAAGTTATTATAAAAACACTTACTATACATATAGCTATTGCTACCCATGGTATAACAGGAGAAAACTCAATTACACCTGAAATAAGTTTATTCATAATTAGAATTATACCAATACTAATTGGTATTCCAAACAACAATGACAGTATACCATATATAAAACTTTCTAAATATATCATTTTTCTAAATCCTTTAGGAGTAACCCCTATAGATTGTATTACTGCAAGTTCTCTTTTTCTTAGATTTATACTTGTGCTTACTGTATTTATAATATTTGTAACACTTACTAAAGATATCACTGCTATAAAACCATATACAAATATTTTAATAACCTTTAAATCTTGTTTTTCACTTTCATTGCTTGCACTTTCATCGTAGAAGCTAAAATTATTTTTATTTGCCAAAGCTTCTATTTCCTTCTTAGTCTTAATGCTTCCTCCTGAATCAATAAATATAAGGCTTTTACTTAATTTTAAATTTAAATTTTTAGCAACTTCATCGTAAGTTATAAATTGTAATCCCATATTTTGATAACCAAGACCTAGACGTTCTTCATCAGTTATAGCAAGAATCTTGACCTTTATTTTTTTACTTAAGCTATTTTCATCAAGATATTCACAAGTTACTGTATCTCCTACTTTATAGTTGGTAAGTTCTACTACACCTTTCTTCCCATTTGATTCAAATGAGCTTTTTCTAACTAATATAACACCATTTTCTTCAATTGCTCTCTCCTTATTAAAAGAACCCTGTATTAAGTTATTTGTTTTGTTTTTTACTGCAAAATCTCCTGGAAAAATTAATTCATTATTACTGAAATCATATTCATAACTATCTCCAATCTTATATTTTTGATAATATTTCCTGATTAAATCTTCCTTGGATTTATTTATTTTATTTTCACTTACTCTTATAGACATATATTGTCCTGTTGCTAATTCAAAGTTTTTTATTCCAGAAATAGCTTCTAATTTACTTATAGTATCATCTATAGACTTAGCTGTGCTCTTTGCAGTTAAATACAAATCATAGTTTCTTTGAGAATTTTTTATTTCTTCACCTTTTAATAAAAGTAATGTAAATCCACTAAAAGATATAAATATTATTATACTTACCATTAAAGAAAAAAGAGTTACTATGAATTTTTTTCTATTTCTCCTTATATTTTTATACGCAAGTACTCCTTCAGTTTTAAAAATCATTTTAATAAGCCTTGAACTTTTAACCTTTCCCACTTTATACTCTCCATTATTTTTAATTACATTAAGTGGAGAAATATTAGAAGCCGATATTGCAGGTAATAGAATTGATATAAAGATTGTAAACAAAACTATTATTACACTAACAATAATTATTATTGGATTATACACTATCTTCAAACTCATTTGAGTAACAACCGATTCTGTAAAATGCTTATTTATAATTTTAAATAATAAGTCTATGGCTACTGTTCCAGATATTATCCCTATTGGTATACCAATTAAACTAATTATAATACCTTCTATAAAAACTAATCTTTTAATTTGACTAGATGTAGCACCTATAGAATTTAATATCCCAAACTGTTTTTTTCGTTCAGTTATAGAAATACTAAAAGAATTATACACTGTAGCAATTGTACATATGATTACTAAAATAGTTACTTCTATAATTATAGACTTTATAGAGCTATTTATATTCGCATACTTACTAGCACCTTGTAACCTCAATAAATGTTCATTGTATTTTATCATATCAGAAACTACTTCTTTATCCTTATTTGAATATATATTTTTGCTTATTTTATTACTTATTTCATACACATCTTTAGGATTTCTTAGTGCTACTGATACATTAATTGTATCATTGTAATTATCCATAGGATTAAAATAAGTTATAGCAGTTGCAATTCCATTGTAACGTTCAAATCCAGGTTTTTTAATTATACCAACAACTTCAAAAGTTCTATCCTTTTCATTTGCTATATAATCCCCCTCATGAAATACCATACTATCAATCTTCTTCTCACTTGAATCAAACATATCTCCTACTTTTAAGGTTATCTCGTCCCCTATTTTTAATTTATCATCCATAAGATTAATAACATTTTCACTTAAGACAATTTCTCCATCCTTAGCTGGAAACCTACCTTCTTTTATAGAAATTCGATATCCCTTTATGGCGTTTTTATCATACTGTTTTATACTTAATATACCATTTTCACTATTTTCTAATTTAGAATATCCAATTTGTTTAGTAAATGCATGTTTTTCCACTTCAGCTGATTTTGTTATATATTCCATATCCTTTTTATTTACATTATAAAATGTAACATGAAAACTTCCATCATTCTTTATAGTTTCTCTTACTTGATAATCCATGAAACTTTCAAATATATTTCCTATACCACAGATTAAAGCCGTTGAAAGTATTATCCCAATTATGGTTACAATAGTTCTTCTCTTATTCTGTTTTAAATATCTAATAGTTAGGGATGTATATAAATTCATCTACATCACCTCATCACTTTTTATAATTCCATCTTCTATGCCTATAATTCTGTCAGCTTGAAGTGCTATGTTTTTATCATGAGTTATCATTATTAGTGTCTGATTGTATTTCTTTACTGATAATTTTAATAATTCTAGTATTTCTTTTGAATTTTTACTATCTAAATTACCTGTTGGTTCATCTGCTAATACTATAGAAGGTCTATTAATCAAAGCACGTCCTATAGAAGTTCTTTGCTGCTGACCTCCTGATAATTGATTTGGAAGATGTTTTTCTCTATCATTTAGACCTAATGTTTTCATCAAATCATTCAAATATTCTTTGTCAATATCTCTATTATCAAGCTCTGCTGGAAGCAATATATTTTCCTTTACATTTAAGACTGGAATTAAGTTGTAAAATTGATATATAAGACCTATGTTTCTTCTTCTAAATATCGCTAAATCTTTTGTTTTTAAATTATATATATCAACATCATTTATATAAACCTTACCACTAGTTGGTCTGTCAACCCCTCCTAATAAATGTAATAAAGTACTTTTACCACTTCCACTTGGACCTGTTATTGCTATAAACGTTCCTTTTTCAACTGATAAACTTACATTTTTTATCGCATCAACTTTTGTTTCATTTTTACCATAACTTTTAGTTAAATTTTCTACTCTTAAAATTTCCATAGCTACCTCCAATATTTATATTCTATACTTCATATCTTAGACTTTAGCTATTACTATAAAGTGAATTAAATATTACAGATTAGTCACCATCAATATCATACATTTTATGAAATATTATATGAAACTCTGTCCCCTTACCTTTTTCACTGTTTACATAGATATCTCCATTTTGGCTTTCTATTATAGATTTTGCCATTGCAAGACCTATTCCTACACTATCCTCTTTTGAACTACTTCTTCCTCTATAAAATCGTTTAAATACATGTGGTATATCTTTTTTATCTATTCCCTCACCATCATCTTCTACTATTAGTTCAGAAAATAATGGGTTTTCTTTATAGCTTATAATTATATTTCCAAATTCAGGAGTGTGTTCTATACAATTTTTAATTATATTCACTAATGCTTCCACAGACCAATCAATATCACCAATATAAGATACATTATCACTTCCTTCTATAGTCAATTTTTGATTTTTAATCTCCATAGGTATTTTCATAGATTGCATTGCTCTATGTACAAGTTCACTAAATTCTACCTTATCCTTTTTAAAATTTATCACTTTTGCTTCTACCTTTGATAGTTTAAGCATGCTTTTAATCAACCAATCCATTCTATTTAATTGATTTTTTATCTTATTTAAAAAATCGATTTTTACTTCATATGGTACATCATTATATAATAAATCATTCAACATTATTAAAGAAGTCATAGGTGTTTTTAATTGGTGTGATATATCGGAAATTGTATTATTTAAAAATATCTTTTCTGATTTTAAAAGTTCAACCTTTTCATTAAGAATTGTTGTCATCTTTAAGAGTTCAGTTTTTAAAAGACCTATCTGCCCTTCTTGATTTTTATTTTTCATATCAAATGCTTTTCCCTCTGAACTATAGTAAACATATTTAGTCATATCTGATAAATCATTGTAAATTGACTTAAAATATCCAATAACCAACACAAATATCAAAATAAATATTATACATACTAAGATTATATTTATTTTGATAGTTTTTAAAACTAATTTAGAAATAATAGGCTCAGAATTTATCCTAATAGATTCATCATAATTATACTTACTTAATATTTTCTGACCATAGTCTATATTTCCCATAGACGTCCCTTGAGTTATTATATCTACTATCTCACTTTCTAAGTTTGGATACTTACTTGATAGTGTTCCTATTATAGCCTGATTATTTTTTACAATCATATCTTTAGTTGTATGCATATTGATTATGCTAAATCCAATAGATAGAGTAATAGCAACAAACATTAAAACAACATACTTACTTAAAAACTTCTTTACTTCTGGATTATATAGAAACACTATTTTCACTTCCTATCCATTTATAACCAAGTCCTCTTACAGTTTCTATGTAGATTGGTTCACATAGGTCATCACCTATTTTTTCTCTAAGCCTTTTTATATAAACAGTTAGAGTATTATCATTTACAAAATCATAAGTCACATCCCAAAGTTTTTCCAATATTTGGGTTCTACTTAAAACTGTATTTTTGTTCTGTATAAGAATTAAAAGAAGCTTATATTCAACTGATGTCAGAAATATTTCTTTGTCATTTTTATATACTCTAGCTTCTAATGTGTATATACTTAAATCTCCAAATTTAAGTATTCTCTTAGTTTCTTCTAAAGCATTGCCTTTTCTTCTTAAAACAGCTTTTATTCTCGATATTAATTCTCTAATTCTAAAAGGTTTTGTTATATAATCATCTCCACCTATATCAAGGCCCATTACAATATTTACTTCTTCATCACAAGCAGTCAAGAATATTATAGGAATCTGAGAAAATCCTCTTACATATTGACAAAACTCATAACCAGTTCCATCTGGCAATGTAACATCCAACAGTATCATACTGTATTCATTAGAAGAAATCATTTCTTTTCCATTTGATAAATCCTTTGATATATCTACACTAAATCCTTCTTGTTCTAAAGCATACTTTATTCCAAAAGATATAGTACTATCATCTTCAACTATTAATAACTTTAACATAAGTATTTCCTTTCTTTTCATTTTAATTTTGAAGTATTTATATATAACTTTTATTATACACAATTACCTGGGATACTAAAATATATCTAGAATTACAAAATAGTCACAAAGTGTTATTAAAACTTATAAAAACAAAAATGTAAGTTGTTACTTAACTATCTCAAGAATAATACACACTCTTTCAAGTTAAGCTACAACTTACATCTTAGAAACCAGATATTAAATAATTTAACATAACTATTTGTTTAATTATTTAGAGAGTATTACTTATTCTTCCTCATACTTTTTGTATTCATCTTCTTTGTAAATATTATCCTTTTTATCATCTTCATGTAAATCAATATCATTCTTTATATCTTTAACACTATTTACATATTGCATCATTTCTTCTTGAGAAACATGCGGACAATTTTCACAGTTTATTCTTCTTGAATTAAATTCTTTTACTTTTTTTTTTAATTCTTCATATTCATAATCCTGTTTTTTGTCTCTACAGTCACAGTCAAATTCATCATATTTATAATCATCATAGTCACTATTTCCATAATAATTTGTATCAACCATTTGAGAATTGGATTTACGATTTTTCACCATTTTGTATACAGCATATGCACCTACTCCTGTAAGTATAGCTCCCGTAAACATCATTGGTTTACTCATTCCATCATCTTTTTTATGCATTTGTCTTTTCATTAAATATGTTAACATATTTTTTCTCCTTTCTAATTTTTATTTCTATCTATAGATAGTATCTGTATTATTTTAATAAAAATTATGTTATTTTTTAAATTACAATTTTTACAAAATATAAATTTATATTTTGTGTCTGTTATTATTTTTTATGTTATACTATGTATATAACAATCGTTTTCATTTATAAAGCATAATGGAGGTTTTTTATGGTTTTAAATTTAGATTTTAATAGTGATAAATCTATTTATGTACAAATTAAAGAAGAAATAACTAAAGCTATAGCTTCAGGAGAATTAAAAATAAATGAATCACTTCCATCTGTAAGAAGTATGGCTGAAAATATTGGTGTAAATTTACATACAGTAAACAAATCTTACAATGAATTAAAAGAAGAGGGATTCTTAAATATTGATAGAAGAAAAGGTGCTATTGTGGCTCAATTACCAATGAAAATAGACAACACAACTCGTCAAAAAAATAATCTTGACTTGGAACTACTAGTAGCAAAATCTTATTTATCAGGTATTAGCAAAGAAGAATTTTTGTCACTAAGTTCAAATTTATTTGACAAGTATGAGGTGAAATATTATGAGTAAGATTGAATGTTTATTTACAATATTTCCGGTTCTAATTTTGATGTATGCTACATTTTATTTTATGCCCCATTTTATAGGTAAAAAACATATTTATGGGGTTTCTATAGACCAAGAACATAAAAACTACACTTACTTCATAAAGCTAGACAAAGACTTTAAAAAACTTTTATCTTTAGGTTTTATTATAGACCTTATATTAGTTTTTATCCTTGTTTTTACATTTGATAAATTAGAACTTTCTTATTTTATTGGTATTATAGGGTTTTTATTATATGAAAGTATATTGTATATTCATGCTCATAAAAAAGTTAAGAAGCTTAAATCAGAAATTTATTCTACATTAGGTTACATAGATTCAGACTCAAAATTAATAGTAGATATGGATTTTATAAATAAGAAAAATAAAATAATAAAAAAATTTAAAATAATATATTTAATACCAATACTATTTACTTTTGGAATGAACATTTTTATAGTATTTAATTATAATCAACTGCCAGACTTAATTGCTACTCATTGGAGTATAAATGGCTCTCCTGATATTTTTATGAAAAAATCATTTCTTAATGTATTTAAATTAATAGGTACTGACTTTTGTTTAATGATTTTATTATATATAACTTCTATCGGCTCTATAAAGTCAAGGGTTAAGATAGATACAAACAGAATTGAAGAAAGTAGAATTGAAAACATTAAATATTTAAATAAAATTGGTTATCTGTTTTTGATATTGATGATTATAATGACAATACAATTTTTTACCACTCTTTTATCAATAAAAACCAAACTATCAACTGCTACGAATATTACAACACTTTTAGTTATAATTTATTTAATAGCAACATATATTAATTCTCCAAGTTTAAAATCCAACTCTTCTTATTCTCCAGAAGAGGATGAGAAATATTGGATAGCAGGTATCATATATAATAATCCAAATGACCCATCATTGATGGTTGATAAAAGGTTTGGTCTTGGATGGACTATAAATTTTGGCAATCCTCTTGGAAAGATACTATATATTTCTATAGCTTTATTTTTGATTTTTTCATTGTTTAGCCTAATAAAATCTCTTTTACTTTAAATACCATAAAAGGTATCTTACTTGTATTATTGGGTATTATATTTTGTAGGATAAGAAATATTTCATATTATCGTTGAAATATAGTATTTATATTACTAGAAATGGAGATTTGCATAATGTTGTCAAAAGCTGAAATCAAATACTTTAATGAATGTGCTTCTGAGATACTTTCTTCTGAAAAAGTACAACTTATGAGAACATTTCCTCATCATGGCAATGTTTCATGTCTTGAACATAGTTTATCAGTAGCATATTATAGTTATCTATTGTGTAAGAAATTGCACCTAAATGTTGATATTCAAAGTGTTATTAGAGGAGCTTTACTACACGACTTTTTTCTTTACGATTGGCATTACAAAGGTGATAGAAAGGGATTACATGGATTTACTCACCCTAAAGAAGCATTAAAAAATGCAACTTTATTTTTTCAAATAAATGAAAAAGAAACGGATATAATTTTAAAGCATATGTGGCCACTTACTGTTAAGCCTCCTAAATACAAAGAAGCACTTATTGTCTGTTTGTTGGATAAATTTTGCTGTTTAGTTGAGACTTTAAAGATACATTCTTTATTATCTCCTTATCATGTATAAGATAGGTCTTTAACATCTTTACAATTTAATTTTAAAGAGGTATTAAGTATTATATTCAACTTGATACCTCTTTACTATTTTATTATTTATTTTTTACAATATCATTTTATTATAATATAATTATAAATCATAACATTTATCCTTGATAACTTACCCTTCTTATAGACATGCTTACTACCTTAAATAACAGTAAACCAGCTATTAAATTTATTAGTATTGCTGGTGCTACTGCAACCATAAATAATGCCATAAATGAACCTCCAGGAAGACCTACTATTACCTCGGCAACTAGTAAAAATGTAGTTCCGCTAACAATAGTACCTATTGGAAATATTATTGTAGCTACTATTAAATCTTTCTTTTTGTTACTTAAATTTTTCATAAATGGTAATTTATAAATTACATACATTATCATGAACATTATATTTATTGTAATCATTTTATCAAGTATATTTGGAACTTGACCACCTGGAAATTTAGTTGTTAGTGCTGCAAATATTCCTGTCACAATTCCTGCTACTAGACAAATCTTATAATCATCTTTATTTAATATCATTATTATAAACATCATTGCTAGAGATATATCTGGTTGCATTGGAAGTCCTATAGCAGGTGTAAGTTGATGTATTAATAAACCCATAGCTAAAAGTATTGCATTTAAAGTTAATTTTTTT